>JAILEJ010000108.1 GCA_024688095.1 Butyrivibrio sp. | reverse complement strand
TATTCCAAGCTTTTTGGCAAGTTCTTTGGATGTCATATAAAATCTCCTTTAAATCACTACTTGCAATGTGTAAAAAGATAACAAGCGTATTACGAGTTTAATCAAAATTTAAATATTGAAATAGAGTTTTAAATAATTCTTATTAAATCATTCAGAATTAAATTTTATATATAATATTTAAATTTCTTCAATATATTTTTTAGTCAACGGCTTATTATCTTTTTACACATTGCAAGTAATGATTTAAAGGAGATTTTATATGACATCCAAAGAACTTGCCAAAAAGCTTGGAATATCAGAAGCAACTGTTTCACTTGCTTTAAATGATCGTCCGGGTATTAGCGCAGCTACTAAACAGAAAATATTAGAAGCAGCAAAAGAAACCGGACTTGAAATTAATAAAAAGACCAGAGGAACCGGTCGTCATAAAAAAATGATCTATATTATGCAATATGAAAAAGGAAGAAATATTTATACAAACAATTTTTTCCGGGAAACCATTGCTGGAATAGAATCCCAATGCATGCAAAATGGATATCTTGCAAATTCAGTATCAGTTTTTAGCAGAGAACAATTTGCTCAAAGATTAAAAAGTCTTGAATCAGAGCACCCTGCAGGAGTTATTCTTTTTGCATACATGATGACCGAGGCTGATTTCCAGCTGCTTTCTTTTACTTCTCTTAATGTAATTCTGATGGATAATCAATTCAGGTCTTCAAGATTTACAACTATACAGATAAATAATTATGATGCTTTTTTTGAATCAACAAATTATATTATCAAAAAGACAGGTGAACAACCTGGTTACTTAAAATCCACCATGAATACTTATGATTTTGAGCAGCGCTCCCAAGGATTCTACGCTGCATTAAAGCACAATGTCATGCCCAAATCAGGTTCGATCATTCATGAGCTCCCGCCAACAATAGATGGTGCTTACAAAGAGATGCTGGATATTATAAAATCAGGTGAACAGCTCTCCTCCAGCTATGTGGCAGATAATGACATGATAGCCATCGGTGCAATAAAAGCAATGAAAGAATGTGGTATTAATGTTCCCAAAGACATATCTGTTATTGGATTTGACGATCTTCCCATGAGTGAGTATATTGATCCACCACTTACCACCGTTAAAGTACCCAGATTTTATATGGGTACTCTTGCTGTTGATATACTCCTATCCTCTTTTAACAGACCTGAACAGTACGCCCTTAAACTTGAGGTAACGCCTACACTAGAAATAAGAAAATCAATCAGAACAATAATCTGATTCTTCAAATATTTCAGTCCATATAAAAAGAGATATAAAACAGATTAACGCTCTGCTTTATATCTCTTGTATTTGTTAATAAATGAAACCAGAATAATTAATTCAAAACTTCCTGTATCTTCTCAATCATTTCATCTTCTTTTAGTCTGAACTTGATCTCAACTCTTCTTGAACTTTCCATATCAATCTCATCTGTATCATTTCCATCAGCATCTTTAACATATACAGGATCACTGTAGGATTTACCATTTACAGTAAGTATTTTCTGAAGTTGTTCAATCTGTTCTTCAGACAGACCATTATCACTATCAAGACAAAAATCAGCAACCGCTTTTGCTCTTGCATAAGATAGCTCCATATTATATTCATATGTACCATCAGTATCTGTATGACCTTCTATGATGATTTCTGAAATATTATCAATATATGCATCCTGTAAAAGAACCTGTATATACTTAGGTATTACCTCAGCTAGTGTCTTTTCACTATCCTCTGTAAGCTCCTCATCATTATATGCAAAAAGAACGTCTGACGAGAAAGTAATTGAACCAGTCTGTGCATCAACCTCCATCTTGGAATTATTAAATGCACTTTGCAGTTCTCCTATAAGGTCTGTCTTTATACCAACAATTGATTGTAGCTCTGTCTTTGTTGTCGCAAGCTCTGCCTGAGCATCTGCAATTTCAAGATAAGCTGAATTTAAATTGTTCTGAGTCTCTGCAATTTTCTGATATGCCTCCTGAAGTTCTTCATCTGTCATAGCTGCCTGATCATATGCTTCCTGCAATTCCAAGAGTGAGTTAGCAAGCTCTTCATTAGACTTTTCAATTTCTTCTCTTGTAGTTTCGAGCTGTTCCTTGGTTGTTTCAAGTTCTGCCTTTGTATTATCAAGATCTGTCGTTTTCTTTTTGTATATAGCAAGTGTAATTGCAATAATAATTATAAATATTAGCAAAAGAGCAGCCATCATATCCGAATAGGATTGCCAATAGCTATGGTCTTCAAAGGCTTCTCTTTTTTTCCTTTTATTCTTATATCTTCCCATAACCGGCTCCTTATATTATCTCAATCTGCTTAGCATTATTATAAGTATAAAGCTGATTTCCGATATCCTCACAGGCCTTATCTATAGCTTCCTTCTGCCCTTTTAATTCTTCTGCAAATACATTCTGGGTTTCCATCGTATTTTTTACTGCCTGTTGAAGAGTTCTGCTTGATTCAATAAGTTCATCTGCTGCCATAACAAGGGACTTATTGCTTTCAAGCATCTTTGTTTCAGTTGATGTTACATTCTTAAGTGTATCTCCAAGAGCTTTAAATTCTACACCGCAGGCATGAGTCATCTCTGACACAAACTTCTCTGAAATCCTGGTAAGTTCTGTCATCTGAGCATTTGAAATTCCCTTTTGAAGTTCAACAATTTCTTTTAATGAGCTTACTATATTATTCTGATATATAAGAAGTGATGCCATATCTGCATTTGCATCTGCATTTTCAGGCTGTGCACACTGCTTAAACACTTCCAGGAAACCTTCAAGCTTTGAATATGCATCAGCCATCATTCCTCTGTAAATAACGTTAAATATAAGAGAAAAGAAAATACCATAAACTGATGTATGGAAAGCAACCTTCATACCAGAAAGAAGCGGACCAACATTATCAGAAATTGTAAAAATATCATTACCGCTAAAAGAACCAAGTCCTATTGAAAGTCCAAGGAAAGTACCAAGGATTCCAAGTCCTGTAAGCGCACCTGATACACCTGAATTATAGAAATTCATACCAACTTCATCAATAAGATCTTCATTTATATATTCTTCAATATCAGTACCCTTTTTATATGTATTTCTTACATGAAATTTTTCAAGACGAAGACAATATTTGTACAACGCATCTTTAAGATTTTCTTCAGTAAAGATTTCATCCTGATTGTCACCATTAACAATATAAGGTTTATTTCCATTTGCCTTATATTTGTTAATTATGATCTCCCTTGCATTTAGAAGATCATTAGTACATTTATTAATTGCCGCAAAGCTGATACCAGAAATTATAAACATTATTCCGATTACAACAAGGAAACATAGATTTATGATCAGATTTACCATTGAACCTATCTCACCTGTAAATACACCATTTATATACAATATAAATGCCACTACCAAAACATAGAATACATACAATAGAAAATAAAGCTTGTTCTTCATTCCATCACCCTCCGAATTAAACCTGATTCTAGATTTTAAATGTAAAGACATTTTAAAACTAACGTTTTATTATTCTTGTGTTTCCAAAGAAACTAAAACTTATTGCTTTGTCTAAACATTTTATATGGTTTTATCAAAATTTATTATACAATAAGCTTTTGTCTAATGTGTGAAATTTTTTATCCACTTGTAATATTATTTGTTTTTCATTAAAATAAGCTTAAGAAAAAATCTTTAAATGATAATTATTTTCATCCGTTCTTAAAAGCTCATCAGGAGGAATATTATGGTTATTTATAGTAGATATTTTCACACTCATATGTCAGTAGACGATTACATCAAAAAATGCTTTGTTTATAATGACTCTGTACTAGATGACCAGGTGAAATTTCTCAAAAATATTGAGCTTTCTTTTGAAGGACAAGGTGATGCGCAATATCTTTTTGACAGTATGATATATCCAACAATGCAGTTTTGTGACAACCGGATACGTTATATAGATTCAACTATTTCTCTAATGAATGCCACATGCCTTTTAGCTGCCAAAAACAGTACCAAAAGAGCATTTCCTGAAGTTTATCGTTGGAAAAGAACCAAATCTCTTACAGTTCTTTAAATAAAATAAAAGGTGGTTACTTTGTACCCTAGCCTCAAAAGGCTGATGTCTCAAAGTGACCACCTTATTTTTTATTTATATTTTTTAAATCTGTGCAAGTGCCTGCTCAAGATCTGCAATAAGATCATTCTTGTCCTCAAGACCACAGGACATACGAACAAGTCCAGCTGGAATTCCTGCTGCAGCAAGCTGCTCATCATTCATCTGTCTGTGAGTAGAAGTTGCAGGGTTAAGGCAACATGTTCTTGCATCGGCTACATGTGTCTCAATTGCTGCAAGCTTTAAGTTCTTCATAAATTTCTCTGCAGCTGCTCTTCCACCTTTAAGTTCAAATGAAACAACTCCACATCCACCATTTGGAAGATACTTCTGAGCTGTCTCATAATATTTATCACTCTTAAGCCCTGAATAATTAACCTTTACAACCTTATCATGACTTTCAAGGAATTCTGCAACAGCCTGACCATTTTCTACATGTCTTGGCATTCTTACATGAAGTGATTCAAGTCCAAGATTTAATATAAATGCACTCTGAGGTGACTGAACACATCCAAAATCTCGCATAAGCTGAGCAGTACATTTAGTAATGAATGCTCCTTCTTTTCCAAATTTCTCTGCATAAGTAATTCCATGATATGAATCATCTGGTGTACAAAGACCTGGGAACATATCTGCATGTGCCATCCAGTCAAACTTACCTGAATCTATTATTGCACCGCCAACAGCACTTCCATGTCCATCCATATACTTTGTTGTAGAATGTGTTACAATATCTGCTCCCCATTCAATTGGTCTGCAGTTTACCGGTGTCGGGAATGTATTATCAACAATGAGAGGTACATTATGTGCATGTGCAACCTTTGCAAATTTTTCAATATCAAGAACTGTAAGTGCAGGGTTTGCAATTGTTTCTCCAAACATTGCCCTTGTGTTATCCTTAAAAGCTGCATTAAGTTCTTCTTCAGAAGCGTCAGGAGCAACAAATGTTACATCAATTCCCATCTTCTTCATTGTTACAGCAATAAGATTGAATGTTCCGCCATAAATTGATGAAGAAGCTACAATATGACTTCCGCATTCACAAATATTAAATAATGCAAAAAAGTTAGCAGCCTGTCCTGATGATGTAAGCATTGCAGCACTTCCACCTTCAAGTGCAGCAATCTTTGCAGCTACCATATCACATGTAGGATTCTGAAGTCTTGAATAAAAATAACCCGAAGCTTCAAGATCAAAAAGCTTACCCATATCTTCACTTGTATCATATTTAAATGTTGTTGACTGTATAATTGGAATCTGACGTGGTTCTCCATTTCCTGGTTTGTATCCAGCCTGAACACATTTAGTATTTAATCTAAAATCACTCATTTTATTTCTCCGTTCTGACGCATATAAGTCCGCGACCTAATCATTATTCTGAAAAAGTCTCAGTTGTCTACTTTTAAAAATGAAACTCTTTCACACTTAAATAATATTATCACATTTTTTTCAAAATAAAATATTCCTTTAAATATTGGTTATTGTTAAAAACTATAACCAGTTATAAGCATACTATCACTTTTTATTTGATACAGAGAAAGGCTTATAACCAGCTCCAAATGCAAAATGGCTCTTCTTTTTATTTACAGTTGAAACTGATTTTTCTTTGATTTTTACAAGCTGTCTGATAAAGGTAGTATCTCTTCCAACTCTAAGAAGCGTTAGTTTATTTTTGGCCCTTGTTGCAGCAACATAAAAAAGACGCCTTTCTTCCTCATAAAGTTTCATCTCTTCTTTGTTTTTCTTAACATCCATCATATACGGGATTGACTCAGGAAATACTCCATCAAGAGCATCTATGATAAAAACATTATCATACTCAAGTCCCTTACTGCCATGAATTGTAGATAGAATAAGATTGCAGTTATAATCCGGTTCTTTATTCTGCATTATGTTCTGAAGTTCATCTAATCTGTTAAGAAAACTAAGCGCTGATACTTCTTTATATGCAATGCTTCTTAATATACTTATCTTATTTTCATTAAGGCTCATCCTGTCCATATAATCATAATATTTCATATCATACAAAATGCTGTTTATTATATCATTCCCGCTGCATTTTCTGAGCTTTGAAAGAGATTCACGAGCTTCTTTCACCCTGTTTCTGGTTCCTGCAGGCATATCACAATACTCATAAGCTGTAGCAAGAATGTCCTTATTTGACTGTGCCGACAGTTCGCATGCATTTTGTGCAACCTGCTTACTCATAAAAAGTCCTATTTTAAAATATACTTTCATGAACAGCTCAGTGTTTGAATCATCATACGCAAACTGGATTATATTCTTTATATCCATAACAAGTCTGTTTGTAAAAAATACTGCTTCATTACTTCTTATCCTGTATGCGATTTTTTCATTCTCAAGCATATTGATGAAAGGGATTATACTTTCCGTATCCCTGTATAAAACTGCAGTTGTAGTTCTGTCATGGTCACGATGCTCTGAATAAATTTTTCCACTTTCTGCCATATTCTGAGCTACCTTTAAAAGATAGTTGTACTGCTGGCTTCTGTAAGAAAGCTCAACAACATTTATCTCGTTTACCGCAGGATTGTCGGCTATCATATGTTTTTCATGCCTAAGTTTGTTTAAAGAAATAAACCTTTGAGCCGCATCAACTATTGTCTTATCTGAGCGATAATTCTTTTCCATAAGGAGAACACTTGCACCAGGATGGTCTTTTTCAAAATCAAGAAGTGCATCCGGAAATGCTGCCCTGAACCCATATATACTCTGATCTTCATCTCCTACCATAAAAATGTTTCCTGAAGAAGATGAGAGAGCTTTTATTATTTCATGCTGTATTTTAGATGTGTCCTGCGC
Source organism: Butyrivibrio sp. (assembly GCA_024688095.1). GTDB lineage: Bacteria > Bacillota > Clostridia > Lachnospirales > Lachnospiraceae > Butyrivibrio. Next base: position 5,083 of record JAILEJ010000108.1, on the reverse strand, counting down.
TTCATCCACGCAAATATAAGGGTACTGATTTTGAAAATAAGTCATGGTTTCTCTGCTGATACGAAGTATATTAAGAGCAAAGACCATCTGATCATCATAATCCATAAGTCCGCGTTCTCTAAGCTGAGATTTATATTTTTCATATATCTTAGGAATATCTGTATCTTCGTCCTTATATCTTTTTTTAATATCATCTGCAGACAGCATCATATTCTTTATATAAGTTATCTGTGTCCTGACATTTTTTATATCACTTTCTGTTGGATATTCCCTTTCAACCTTTAGATATATTTCTGAAAGAATTGCTGCTATCTGCTTTTCATTTGTTATAAGCTCAAAGGGCTTTTTTCCTATAAGTTTGCTATAGTACATAATAATCTTTGTACATATACCATTTATAGTTCTAAACTCTGGAAAAGCCATGCCAAAAGAATTCTCAGACATATTCTCATAACCGCGGTCCTCTTTAAAAAGCTTTTTGTACCTGCTCTCCATATCCTTTGTTGCCGCAACGGTATAAGTAATTGTAAGTATATTCTGAGGCGCTATATTACAGCATTTGATCATATAACCAAGTCTTGTAACAAGTACCGTTGTCTTTCCACTTCCGGGAACAGCAAGAAGCAGTACGGACCCGTTAACGGCCCTTACTGCTTCCATTTGTTGATCATTTAATTTAATATTATATTTTTCAAAAAAATCTTTATCTGTCATTTATTATTTTTTGTAATCAAGAGGCAATTCCTCCCATCTATGCTTAAGCACATACGCTGCGCTCTTTGGCTGACGGTTTCTTGTAAATATGCCCTTCTTGTTACCATTCATTCGAATGATTCCTTCTCCTGTCTGGAAATCAGCAAAATTCCATACCAGTTCTCCCTGAACCCATGGATAGCTGTCAAATACACTATGATTCATATCATAATATTCATCCTGATATTCCTGACTCCACATAACAGATGGCAGCTTATGAAGCTCACCAGAAGTGTCTGCACCATACTCTGTAAAGATAAACGGTTTATCACCTCTTATCTTTGCCCATTTATCCATTTCTGCTCTAAACGCCTGCTCAGCAGATACAATATTATATCCGCCCATTACATACCATCCATAATATCTGTTAAGTGATACAAAATCACAAAGATGCCAGCATTTACAATTATCAGGAGTTGAATTTATTACAAGTGCAAATGTTCTTGGTCTCTTCTGAGGATCCTCCTGTCTTGCACATTCAAAAACTGCTTCAAAATATGGAACAGCACATTCATAAATAGTTTCAGGCTCATTAAGCAGTGACCACGCAATAACAGAAGGATGATTCTTATCCCTTTTAATCATATCCTTAATGCATTCCTTATGATGCTCTAGAAGTTCTGGTGTTGTTTCCTTTTCAAACCAATGTACAACAGCCTTTGAGCCTGATGCTGCATCAACCGCATTCATAAGACTTTCAAACATGCCTACTGCAGGTGTCTCATCTATGATAAGGAAGCCTTCTTCATCAGCCATCCTATACATCTCTTCTGCATATGGATAATGGCTTGTTCTAAAACAGTTCGAGCCAATCCATTTCATACATTCATAATCACGTTTAATTGTAGCTAGATCCAGTCCTCTTCCTCTGATATCACTGTCTTCATGTTTTCCAAAGCCTCTAAGATAAACAGGCTTTCCATTTAACAAAAAATGTCCATCCTTAATTTCAAAGGTTCTGATACCGATCTTATCCACATACTCGTCTATTTTATTGCCCTCTTTGTCCACAAGATCAATTACGATTGTGTACAAATATGCTGCTCTTACATTCCACAAATTTGCATTTTCTACTTTAAGCTTTCCCTTTTCTCCATCAGAAGATGCAACAACATTTCCTTCCTTGTCCTTAAGGCAAACCTTAACTTCATAATTTGCAGAATTATCTGAAGCAAAATCTTCAACACAAACATTATAATTAACAATGGCACTTCTGTCATCCTTTATTTCATAAGTAGTTTCATAGTCTGTAATACTTAACTTTGGAAGTGCCATAAGCTTTACGCTTCTATGGATTCCAGAATAATTAAAGAAGTCAAAATATGCCTGTGCATATTTTGTTCCATCACTTCTAACAGAAGTCTTACCACATGGAATCATTTTTTCTGAAAGCTCATTATTAGCCTTTACTACAAGCTTATTCATCTCATCAAATTTAACCTTGCCTGTTATATCGGCATTAAATGGAAGAAAGCCTCCCACATGAGATGTAACCTCTTCACCATTAATATAAACTGTGGCACGATGTGTTACACTTCCGAATCTTACTACAAGTTCTCTATCCTTCCATTCAGATGGAGCTACAAACTCTGTTTCATACCAGAAGTCTCCACAGAATTCTCTACTGTCTTTGTCTGTAAATAAGTCTGCAAAACTTGAAGGAACTGGAACAAGGTCATAATCTGAAAGTCCGGTATTCCATCCCTCTTTATTTCCTTCACTTTTTTTATCAAATTTAAATTTCCACATACCATCAAGAGGTAGTAATCTTCTGCACGCAGAAGCAACTGGATATAATAATGATTTGTACATATTTTTCACCTTCCTTTTTGGATTATATAAAAACTATTTATATTCAGTTTCATAACTATTGGAATCTATACTGATATTATTGAATATTTAATATGCCAATATTATAATAATATTTGTTTATATTATAAATATATTTGTTTTGGTGGGTTATATGAAGAACGAAATTTTAGACTTTATTACATCCTTTTTTTCAGAAATGAATATTACATGCAAAAAAATAAAACCACCCTATAAATGGGATGATTCTTATGATAATGGTCTTAGAAAAACAATCCTGGATGATAACTCATACCTGGATATGAAGAAAAGCTTTCCTGATTTTGTGAAAACAAACATCAGAAACCAAAAATCTATATTTATTCTAAAAGATATTTTCGACTGCTATGCAATATTTATTCCTGATGAATATAAAGATGATATTCTAATTTTTAGTCCATATATTGTTAAACCGGCATCTGTAGATCACATTGCAGTTTTTATTTCAGAAAAACATATTGCATCCTCATATAAAACATATATAACTCAATATTACTCTTCCATCCCATATATAAAAAACAGAGTCGAATTTGAGCTAATGCTTCGTACATTAAGCATAAAATTGTGGCAAAATCCGGAGCTTAAATATTTTGAAGCTAATGATACAAATGCCATAGCATTTCAGTCTGAAATAAAAGCAGAAAAGGAATTTGAATTTTCAAAACAGATAGATATTCTTGAAAAGCGTTATTACAAAGAAGATCTCGGTATGAAATATATATCAGAAGGCAACAACAAAAAGGCTATTAGTATTTTTGTAAGTCCTTCTTTTGGAAGTCTTGAACAAAGAACCTCCAACTCTCTTCGTAGCCTGAAAAATTATCTTATAGTTGCAAATACACTTTTTAGAAAATCAGCACAGCTTGGAGGTGTCCATCCTATTTACCTCGATGATCTTTCCAGAAAAATGTCTATAAAGATAGAAAATATGACTGAACTGACTATGTACAATGATCTTTTGATAGAGATGATCACAAAATACTGTAATATGGTAAATAATTTCTCTATTAGTGGCTATTCACCAACTATTGGCTCCGCGATAAACTTCATAAATTCAAACCTTGAATCCAAACTTACGCTTAGCAATATTGCTGACAAATTTAATATTAATAAGAGCTATCTATCATCAAGATTTAAAAAAGAAGTTGGAGAAAACATTACTGATTTTATAAAGCATAAGCGTATAGAACATGCCGTGTTCTTTTTAGAAAATACAGATTTGTCAGTTATGGATATATCTTATAAATGCGGAATATTTGATCTTTCATATTTCACAAAACTTTTCAAAGAGGAAAAAGGTATTTCACCAACAGAATATAGAAAGGAACTAAAGCTAATAAAATAATAAAGCAATATCCTCTGATATAAAAAAGCCATGTGCAATCTTCTTCCACAAAGGATAGATGCACATGGCTTATATTTATTATTTGACTGTTACTGAGCTGGAAAGCTTTGCTTTCTTTAATAGTTTCTTATATGCTTTAATCTTATTGTTTGGTACATCAATTACAGCATTACTTGAAATATTTTTAAAAGCATTCTTTCCAATAGATGAAACATTCTTGGATTTAATAACTATTTTACTAAGGCTGCTACAACCTTTAAATGTATTCTTTCCTATCTTTGTTACATTCTTAGGGAGTGTAACCTTTTTAAGTTTAGAACAGTTTGTAAAAGCATTATTACCAATTGTTTGTATATTTGATGGTATGGATACACTCTTTAATTTCTTGCAGTTCTTAAACGCATTACCATCTATTGCTGTTACATCATATGTTACTCCATCAATTGTAACTGTGTTTGGAATAGTTACCTTTTTGACATTTTTATTCTTAGGCGCTTCATAGGTTACAGTACTATCACTTGTAACTGTATAACTTGATCCTGTAGATGAATCTGAAATAGTACTTCCTGATGAATACTTAACACCTGTAACAGTTACTGTTGCTGTTCCAGATACCCCATCTGCTGTAGCCGTTATTGTTGCTGTTCCCTGCCCTACTGCTGAAACATTACCACTACTATCTACTGTTGCTATTGCCTGATCAGAACTTGTCCATGTAACCTCAGGATAAGTTGCATCAGAAGGAGCTACCGTAGCCGTAAGTGAAGTAGTTTCATTTTGTAAAACAGACGCCGTTGAAGGACTTATTGTAACGGATGAAACAGCAATTTTTTCTACAGTAACATTTACCTCTGCAGTAAAAACAGGATATACAGAAGATACAGTTATTACCGCCGTTCCATCTTCTATTGCTGTAATAAGACCATTGCTGTCAACAGTAGCAATAGATGTATCTGAGCTTGAAAAAGAAGCTTCCTTGTTTGAAGCATTTGATGGACTTACATTATATGATATCTGTGAGGTGTCTCCTATACTGATTGTAACATCTGTAGAGGATGTAACCTCTATTCCAGTCGCTTCAACATAGCTGTTTCCATAAGCACAGGCTGTTCCATAAGCTGTAGGAAGAAGCGTACC
>JAILEJ010000106.1 GCA_024688095.1 Butyrivibrio sp. | reverse complement strand
CTAGTTTCCTCAATGTTGGCATCAGAATCTTCCAGAATAATAATTTCCTCGTCTTCAGCCCTAACCACAGAACCTGTAAATCCCCCTGCCGGCGCAGTTATTCCGGCGAGCATTGTAGCCATGGTAAGCGCAACAATCCCCTTAGTTTTTTTTGCTTTTTTCACACGTAATACCTCCTTATGATTTTATGAACCCCATTTTTTTGATACTCTTCTATACAAGTTTTCCCAATACCTGCAGAAGGTGCTATGTATATCTTGTAGTGATATACAATAATTAAATTATCATTATTTCGAAGTGTATTTAACGTGACAAAATATAGATTAAGACCGATAAATTATTGATTATTGATTTTTCGATATAAAAAACGCATACCTTACAGCCACCGAAAATATAAAATGATTATAAATTTAATATATATGTAAAAACAAACCAAAATAAATCTTATATAATATATTCATAATAAATTTTCATCACTTCAATTCTATATGAGGACAAAACTATGAATAAAGCTTCTTTAAAAATCGCATTCGCATATATCGGTGTTATCGTTGGTGCAGGCCTTTCAAGTGGCCAGGATCTGTTGCAATACTTTCTCAGTTATGGAAAGCTAGGACTTTTGGGAGTGGCACTTCTCGGAGTACTTAATATTATATTTGGAAGAATAATGGTTACCATGGGATGTTATTACAGATCAGATAGCCATGAGGATGTTTTTTCAGAAATTGCTCATCCGATATTTACCAAAATCCTGGATATAGTTTTGGCAGTCGGAAGCTTTTCCATGGGTTTTGTAATGGTATCCGGTGCCGGTTCTAACCTGCAGCAGCAATTTGGTGTCCCAGCCTGGCTTGGCTCTTTGGTATGTTCACTTCTCGTTATCTTTGTATCATTTATGGACTTTGAAAAAATCACAAATGTACTTGGACTTTTTACTCCTGTAATGATAGTGATGATACTTATGATCGCAGCCTACACATTTATTGGAAAGTCCTATGATTTTAACGAGCTTGACGCAGTTGCCAAAACTATAGAACCTGCAATGGGAAATTTGTGGATTTCAGTTATAGACTACTACGCACTCTGCGCTATGACAGGCGTTTCTATGGCATTTATCCTGGGCGGCTCGGTTGTTAGAATCGGTGTAGCCGAAAAAGGCGGTACCATTGGCGGCATATTAATTGGAATAATAATCATGATTGCTTCTCTGTCTCTTTTTGCAAATATTGATGTAATAAAGGATGCTGACATGCCAATGCTCGCCATAGTTAATAACATACATCCCATCCTTGCTGTAATTTATGCTCTTACAATATTTGCCCTTATATTTAACACAGCTTTTTCACTCTACTATTCTATTGCAAGAAGATATTCCAATAATGATGTAAAAAAGATGAGAACTCTTATGATAGCTATAGTTACTGCAGGTTACATTTGCAGTTTCGGTGGATTCAAACAGCTTATCGGAATCATGTATCCTATACTTGGTCTTATTGGAATACTCCTACTTGTAATACTTCTAACTGGATGGATTCGCGAACGCGAGAATATTATTTTTGAGAAATTCTTAAGAAGAAAAATGATTCGTCTTTCTCTAAAGCATCAGGATCCTGATAGAGAAAGTACAAAAAAAGATAAAGCATTATTCGACAAATTTGGAGAAATCAGCCAGGCTGATGCCGAAGGATTAAAAGAAGACATTCATGAATATGCTTCAAAAATTGTAGAAAATACTGACAACACAAAAGAATATGCAAACAGCAATCTTCCTGTAGATGATGAAAAGCTTAAGGAAGCAGTTAAGCAGCAACTGGAAAACAGAAAAAAAGATAACTAAATTAATTACATCATTGTCAAAATCATTTCCGCTGTTTCAACAATATCAGTACCCGAATCCATAGAACATTTTTGCAAATATTTATGGGCTTCGGGTTCTGTCATATTATGCCTCTCCATCAAAAGAGCTTTAGCCTGATCTATCAGTTTTTTCTGCTCAGGACTTCTTCCGCGCTTATTTTCTTTATGCTTTTTTCTAAGTCTTGCCACACCTTCTGACATGATATTAATTGTGGCAATAAGGTCACTTCTTTTTACAGGGCTTGGCAAAAACATTACATTTTCCGGAAGCCCAAATCCGTCCATTTTACCGGGACTTGCTATAACAAGCATCTCAAAAAACTTTGGCAAAGATTCTGCAAGTTCTGAGAAAATCATATCTGTTAGCCTGTAGCCACAGATAATTACACCGCTTCCCAGATCCTCCATGGCAGAAAGTGCCTGCGCGCCTGAGGTGCAAACCGTAGTAACATCAAGTCCACTACGTACCAGTATGCTTTTAAATGTCTGTGCATCCTCCTGCTTTGCGAAGGCAATAATAATGTTCTGCAATCTCTTACCCTTTTATCTCTTAAGCCAAAAAACCTGAATCATCAATCAAATCTAATCAACAATAATTAAGAGTCCCTTTTGTTTTATTAATACTTATATAGATAATTATTAATTTCCCACTGTGTTACGCAGGTTCTGAATTCTTTCCACTCTTTTCTCTTGGCATTTAAGAACTTTTCAAATACAGATTCGCCGAGTACTGTTTTTACAAATTCATCGTCCTTATATGCTTCAATTGCTTCACCAAGTGTACGAGGAAGAGTCTCATATTTTGAATTAATAATCTCATCCTCTGTCTTCTCATTCAGATTCTCTTCAAGCTCATCAAGTGGATTCAGCTTTCTCTGCATTCCATCCATACCAGCTGAAAGAATCAGCGCAAGAGCAAGATATGGATTGCATGTTGCATCCGGATTTCTAAGCTCAATACTTGTTGCCTGACCTCTGTTTGAAGGAATTCTGATAAGTGCACTCCTGTTTGCAGAAGAATTGGACCAGGTAAGATTAACAGGAGCATCATAACCAGGAACAAGTCTCTTGTACGAATTTACGATAGGGTTGGTAACCATAGTCATAGCCTTGCTGTGCTCGATAACGCCTGCAACAAAGTGCTTTGCTTCCTCTGAGAGGCATCCTTTTTCTTTATCAAAAAAGATATTATTGCCATTTTTATCTTCGCAGATAATGTTCATGTGCATTCCTGAACCATTAACACCTTCTCTTGGCTTTGGCATAAATGTAGCATAAAAACCGTGTTTCTTGGCAATTGTCTTAACTGTCATTTTAAAGGTCATGATCATATCTGCAATCTTATCTGCATAATCGCATGCAAAATCAATCTCATGCTGAGCAGGTGAAATTTCATGATGAGAAGAAAGAATTTCAAAATCAAGCTCCTCAAGATTCATGATAATATCACGTCTTACATTTTCAGCCTGATCTGCTGGTGCAACATCAAAATATCCAGCTGTCTCATGTGTAGTATTTGTAGGCTGTCCCTCGTCATTGCAGTCGAAAAGGAAGAACTCAATCTTAGGTACAACCTTAAAACTAAGTCCCATTTCCTCAGCCTTTTTTGTTACCTTCTTAAGAATTGTTCTTGGATCACCTGCAAATGGTTCTCTGTCCAGCGTATATACATCACAGAACATTCTTGCAACCTTACCGGTCTGTGGTCTCCAGGGATATATTGCAAAACTGTCAAGATCAGGATACAGATACATATCACTTTCATTTATCTTAATAAAGCCCTCAACTGAAGATCCATCAAACATACACTCATTGTTCAATGCCTTCTCAAGCTGACTTACAGTTATTGCTATGTTCTTTGGAACTCCAAAAATATCACAGAACTGAAGTCTGATAAATGCTACGTCCTCTTCCTCAACAATTCTGAAAATATCTTCTTTTGTGTACTCACCCATAAAATGAACCTCACTTCTCTTATCTATAATTAAAACTATGTTACAAAATTCGTATTAAATATTTTATATCACTTTATGAATATAAAAATGATAAATTTTTCTTACTTTTTTCGCCAAAATATATAATGCCTTATCTCATTCTTTACACATAAAATTTATGTATTTTGTAATATTCAATATTTATTTAAATAAAATAAAAAAAGGCATAGGCATCCACTAAATCGAGGCGCCTTTGCCTTTAAAAATAAGTTATCAAATTACCACCCTAAAGTCAATAAATAAAATGACACTCAACTTGATATTTTTTAATCATTAAAAATTTCCTGTTGACAAATTCCCCAATTTGGAATTAAACTTCAAAACATAAAAGAGATTTTTATGAATCGAATTTACGCATATATGATTTTAATATGCGAATATCAACAAAGGCGTTGATGGAGAAAAGTAACGTAGAAGTTCAGTCACAGAGAGTCGGCGATAGTGAGAATCCGGCACGAAGAATTTACGCGAAGAACACTCCGAAGCTGCAATCTGAAAGTGCAATGCGCTAGTAGGAAAGACGAGTTGTGATCGTTACATCACACGAGCTTGTTAGAGCTTAGAAAAAGTGATTATCATTTTTATGGTAATAATTTAGGTGGCACCACGGATGCAGCATTCGTCCTATAAAGTATTAGGATGAGGGCTGCTTTTTTTATTGGCAAATCTAAGGTCCGTCTTCTTTTTCTTTTATTTTACAAGCTCCTTTGGCTAATCAAGTAATAATAAACAGCGTTACCTGAAATTCCTTTTATAACTTTTTTACTTAAGAAATTTCAGATGTAACAACCATTGATTCACAAAAGGAGAAAAAGAAAATGTGTTCAATTCTAGGATTAACTTCAAAACCAGTAACTAAAGATCAACTTATTCCCTATTTCGAAGAAACAATTTCAAGAGGCCCTGACATGTCAAGACTCATCGAGACCCCATCAGGTTTCCTTGGCTTCCACAGACTTGCTATCATGGGACTTAACGAAGAAGGTATGCAGCCTTTTGAACTTGGCGGAGACATCTCAATCTGCAACGGAGAAATCTATGGTTTCAGAGAATTAAAGAAAACTCTGATCACAAAAGGTTATTCATTCAAGAGCGAAAGTGATTGTGAAATCATACTTCCTCTTTACCATGAGTTTGGCCTTAAAATGTTCAGCTTCCTTGGAAGTGAATTTGCTCTCATCATCTACGATAGAGAAAAAGACAGCTATATAGCTGCACGTGATCCGATTGGAATAAGACCTCTTTACTACGGCTATGATAAATCCGGAAGTATTATGTTCGCAAGCGAGCCTAAAAACCTTCTTGGTCTTACAGACAAAATCATGCCATTCCCTCCTGGACACTATTATGCAGATGGCGAATTTGTTCAGTATGAGGATCTTACAACTGTTACAGAATATGTTTGTGATGGTGTTGAAGAAGCATGCAAAAAAATCCACGACAAGTTCATCACATCAGTTCTTAGAAGACTTGACAGTGATGCTCCACTTGGATTCCTTCTTTCAGGTGGACTTGATTCAAGCCTTGTATGTGCTATAAGTGCCCGTCTTCTTGGAAAGCCTATCAAGACTTTTGCAATTGGAATGGACAAGGATGCAATTGATCTTAAATATGCAAAAGAAGTTGCAGAATTTATCGGTGCTGATCACACGGAAGTATACATGACAGCTGACGATGTTATAAAAGCTCTTCCTGAAGTTATTAAGCTTCTTGGAACATGGGACATAACAACTATAAGAGCAAGTATGGGTATGTACCTTTGCTGCAAATGGATTCACGAACATACTGATGTAAGAGTTCTTATGACTGGTGAAATCTCTGATGAGCTTTTTGGCTACAAATATACAGACTTTGCTCCAAATGCAGAAAGCTTCCAGGCAGAATCTAAAAAGAGAGTCGATGAACTTCACATGTATGATGTTCTTCGTGCTGACAGATGTATCTCTGTAAACTCTCTCGAAGCAAGAGTTCCATTTGGTGACAAGGACTTTGTTAAATATGTAATTTCAATCAACCCTGAAATCAAGATGAACACCTATGATATGGGTAAGTTCTTATTAAGACATGCATTTGAAAAAGATAACCTTCTTCCTGAAGATATCTTATGGCGTCAGAAAGCCGCTTTCTCAGATGCAGTTGGTCACAGCATGGTTGATGATCTTAAAGAATATGCTGAGCAGAAATACACAGATGAAGCATTCGAAGAAGGTTGCAAAAAGTATGATTACTGCACTCCTTTCACAAAGGAAAGCCTTATGTACCGCGACATCTTCGAAGAATATTATCCTGGACAAGCTGAAATGATCAAAGATTTCTGGATGCCAAACAAGGAATGGGAAGGATGCAATGTAAACGACCCATCTGCCAGAGTTCTTACAAACTACGGCGCATCAGGAATCTGATGTACTATTTATTTTACTAATAGTTTATATTTTGGACTTAAATATAACATTCTTTAGTATAAGGTAATGTTATAAATCTTTTACTAGCTTTAGTATTAGATAATGCTATAAATCTTTTACTAGCTTTAGTATTAGATAATACTATAAAATTTTCTACCTTTCATATATTTCTTTAGTTACGGCACCGGATTATGATTTACATTTTCCGGTGCCCCTTGCTATTAATTTCCCTTGTTATTAATTTCCATTCTCTTCATTTAAACACCATTTATAAAATGATTTTTATTTTTATTTTATTCCTGTTTAAGTTTGGGTTTAGGTTTTTACTATATGATGATTCTTGTAAGATAAATATCTGATGAATATCAAATAGATATCCATTCTGCTGCGGATGGTAGTTCGCATTATAAAATATTCCACTTTACTATAAACTATAATTTAATATGGAGGAACTATTATGTTCAAAAAAATTGCGACACTATTTGCATCAACAGCACTAGTAATCTCACTTGCTGCATGCTCAGCAGCGCAGACACAGGAAACCACAGCAGAAGTAGAATCACAGGATGTTACAGATACAGATTCTCAGGAATCTGAAAGTACAGAAAATTCAGAAAATACCTCTGAAGAAACATCTGAAGAATCAGAAGAAATTTCAACTGATGCCGAGACTGAAGAAAACACAGAATCTTCTGAAGAAACTGCTACAGATACATCTGCATCTGAGCTTGGAACAGTTTTAAATACAATAGCTGAAGACGAAGAAACACTTATAGCAACTTATGCTGATTCATTTGAACAGCTTACTTATACTGATGAAGAAACCGGCCTTAGCATCACTTATAACTTATATCTTCCTGAAGGATATGATGAATCTGAAGAATATCCAATGGTTGTATTTATAGCAGATTCAAGCTGTGCAGGAACTGATGCCACAACATCTCTTACACAGGGACGCGGTGCTCTTGTATGGGCAACCGATGAATGGCAGGAGGCTACTCCTACAATAGTTGCAGTACCAACATATCCAGAAACAATTCTTGATGATCACGGTTCATATACAACAACAGAATATGTTGAACTCACAAAGAGCTTCATTGATTATATGACAGAGGAATATTCTGTAGATACAGAAAGAATATATGGAACAGGACAGTCTATGGGATGTATGACTACTCTTATTCTTGCATCAGAATATCCAGATCTGTATGCAGCATGTATGTTTGTCGATGGCCAGTGGGATATCAGCACATTAAGCGGTCTTGAGGGCCAAACCTTTGTATACTTTGCAGCTGAAGATGACACAAATGCCTGGGAAGGTATGCAGGAAGTTATGGCAATGTATGATGAAGATGGCGTAGACTACACTTATATACAGTGGGATGGAACATGGTCTACAGATGAACTTTCAGAAGCAGCTGTTTCACTATTTAGCGGAGAATCAACAGGTGCATACTTCATATCATGGGCTACAGGAACAATTGATGCAAGCACAGCAAGCTCATCTGGAATGGGCGGCATGAGCATGGGCGCACCTTCTGATATGAGTTCAGAAGACGGTTCAAATACATCTGGTTTTGCAGGGCCTCCAAGTTCTGACTCTTCATCAGAAGATATGAGCGGAGAAATGCCTGAGGGTATGTCTGGTGAAGCTCCTGAAGGTATGTCTGGTGAAATGCCTGAGGGTATGTCCGGTGAAGCTCCTGAAGGTATGTCAGCCGGAGGTGGCATGAACAGCTCATCTTACCACATGGCTTCATTTGATTATGCATATAACTGTGTAGCAGTTATGGAATGGTTATTCCAGCAGTAATTTTAATAACACCAATATAAAAGGACTAGCAATCTATATCTGATTTTCATCAGATTATAGGTTGCTAGTCCCTTTTAGTCCCATAAACAATATCCCTCACTTCAGTCTGGAAAGCTTTCCATTTCTTTCAGCATCCATCATCAGATATATTTCAGGTTCATTTGTTGCAGGGTCTTCTATGCCGGCATAAATCTCATAATCATCTCCCAAAAATTCTTCATCGAGTTCAAAGCCTGCATTCTCACTTTCATCCTGTGCAATCTCCCTAAGATCAATATCAAGTTCTATACGCTTTACGATTACACCTTTATCTTTTTCCATCACATATATGCATGGAATAAATTCAAAATAAACCGGTGCCACGCCACCATTAGTGATGGTAATATTCACATCTATCGAATTACCGGATTGTCCATATTCAAACCTTGAAACATAATATCTATAACCCAAATGCTTTAATATTTCATCTGCCCAGGATTTCAAGTAATTCTCATCTTCATTTATTTCAGGAACTTTAGGCCCAATAAAAGTCATATGCGTATCTTCAATAAGTCCAATAGTATCATCAATATTATCACTGAGCATATCCTCCATAGGAATACTACTTGTAAATTCTCCTCCTACCGGTGCGCTTTCCCATATATCAGGAACGGCTTTTATTCCATCCGCTTCACCTGTTTGCGTATACTCGCCGCCTTCTTCTATCCAGTCAAGAAATTCCTCGGTATCCTCTTCAGCACCAGTCATATCATTAAATACTCCCGCTTCCTCAGGAAGCTCTGCAAACGGCCTCCTCATCAATAGTTTCGCATATGGAAAGCTCTCTTCATAATGGCTTACATATATTTCTCTTGTTTCTGTATCCGGCATGCCTGGAAGATCTGACTCTGCAAGTACATGCCACTCTCCCCAATGGCCAAGACTTCCAAGCTCTACATATTTTACAAAATCCATTTCTGCAAAAAAATCTCCAATAGCCTTTAAGGCTTTTTCATGATATTGGATAAATATCTCATTATTATAGTCAGGTGCATATCCTTTGCCATATTCAATGTCATAGTCCTCACCATCTCCGGTAAGTTCATATAGCCATTCTGGAATATCTCTGTGCTCTTCATAATCCGGGAGATCGCAGATGAATCTTAGAACAGCCTTTTTGCCTTCACTTCTCCATTTCTCTATATAATTTTCTTCTGCAATAGCATCAAAATCAAACATGCCTTCTTCTGGTTCAAGCTCTGCCCAGGTTATATCAATATATACAAGACTCGAATCAACTACAAGTTCTTCAGAATCTGCGCTTGGAGCATATCCCATCAGAGGATTTATTAGACTTTCATCGCTCTCGTCATATTCAATGATTGAATTATTCTGGTCTTCAACACTTTCGTCATACTCAACAACGCTATTAGCAATCTCGGTTCTATAAACCAAGAACAAGGCCAGGCACAAAAAAATCGCTATAATTATAAGAACAATAATCAAATATTTTCTTTTCTGTCTTTTTGTCATTTTATTCCCACTCATTTTAATTTTTACTAATAACTACTCATAAAAAAATTCTATCTTATTATTTCCTTCTCATCTACATTAAGCAAGTCTATTTTCCTTCTTATTTCCATTATACAAGTATATCTTTCTTTATTCCTCACAAATAAAATCATCTCTTTCTCATATATTTATGTTTCTTAATCCCTCACAAATATAATCAAGCCATTATCATATATTTATGTTTCCTAATTCCTCACAAATAAAATTAATTCCATCTCATATACTTACCAGGTCTTCCCCCAAAACAAAAACCCCTTAAGTAGATTTGGTTATTTACCTTGTCTACTTAAGGGGAATCATATTAATTTCCATGACCTTTTATAAATTTACTGATTGATTGAAGCCTTAATATCTTCAGCAGTATCTTTATCTACTTTGATATAATCGCAACCAATATAATGTTCATTCTTATTGCCTTCGATATAATTCATTGCTGCTTCTAC
>JAILEJ010000103.1 GCA_024688095.1 Butyrivibrio sp. | reverse complement strand
TTATAACCGGAATCTTTGTGCCAGGAATTTTTATATAAATGTAAAATAAACTCTTTCCATTATTCGCATAATAATCTCCATCTGCTATCAAGTTATCAAAATACGAAATCAAATTAACCCGCCCATCATCTTCATAAAAATTACATTTAAAAATCTCAGATGTATAATCATATGCACCTGTATCATTGTTTATAAGACCGAAACTATAATTGAAAAATTCAGGATCATTACTTTCAAGTAAATAGTGTATTGTCTGTTGTGTGTACAAATGATACTTTCCGCTGTTAATAATCTTAAATCTGTAATAATACGGACTGTCCGGATTATTTGTTTTCGCGGCATCAGGTGTAACTGCTGATGAAGCTGTAGGTAATATGGTCTGCGTAGCTTCTGGTTCTTCACTTACATTTGGAGAACTGCTGCTTGTTGCTGGTGCTATTGTTTGTGTAGCTGTTTGTGTTCCCTCTGGTTCAGCGGTTACACTTGGGCTAGAAGTAGAGGTTGCTTTTTTCTTGGTTACTGTCACATAATAATTCTTAATAAACTTTTTACCCTTTTTATTTTTATAATGGACAGAAACAGTTGTTGTACCTACTCTGATGCCCTTTATGTATACCTTCTTTTCCCCTTTTTTCTTTATTTTTACAGCTTTTGCTATCTTTTTATTTTTGCTTTTTAAAGCTATGATTTTCTTTTTCTTGGTCTGAGTGAATATATATTTTTTCTTTCCTTTTTTTATTTTAATTTTCTTTACCTTAGCTAATGCCCTGCTGTTATTATTACTTACAGCAATAGATATAATAGTTGGTACAACTAAAGAAAATATTAATAATGGAATTAAAAATATTTTTTTAACTTTTTTTAACATAGCAAGTCTCCTTTTCTTTATTGTCTATACCTTATATAACTGTTATTTTCTTATATTTCTTAAATATCTTAGTATATTTCTTCTTAAGTATTTTAGGAACCTTTATTACAACTTTCTGCGATTTCTTAAATGCATTTGCTTTTATTTTCATTTTTTTGTTTTTCACAATAAGAGTTTTTAGCTTTTTACATTTTGTAAAAGTTCCAGTTTTAACTAAAGTGATATTGCTTGAAAGGGTTATCTTCTTTGCTTTTGTTGCCTTGCTAAACGCACCATCCTTGATATTTTCAACTTTGTAGCTAGAAGAACCACAGCTAACTATATTAGGTATATTTATATTCTTTTTGTTTTTCACCTGTGAAAGATTAGCCCAGACATCACTTCCTCCAACATAAGGTATATTGTAAGTATTTCCCTTATAAGTAACCTTCTGGACATAAACATCACTGCTCATTTGAAGCGTGTCTACAAATTTTGTTCCATTAAATGTATCTTCCACATATTCTCCAGCATCAACTTTCGTATTTTTTCCAAGAAAACGTGGAAAGAAAGACTTTTCGTCTGCATTTGCAGTTTCATTTGTCGGATCAATCAGATACCATTTACCATCCAGTTTTACATAATTCCAGGCGTGTGATTCGGTAAAATCACCTGTAACATACTCACATTCAAGATCACAGTAATTAGCAAGTATCTTATACAGCTTGGCATAAGCTGCACATACACCATAACCGCCATTACAGAATAGCGAGTATGCCGGATCTCTATATTCATTTGTACACTGATTTCTTTCATCCAAAATTCCATACTTCATATTTATCCTTAAAAAGTCAAGAATTTTAAATGCTTTTTGCGCATCTGTATCTTTACTGCTTATTTTTAAGATTTTCACCAGTTCGATATATTTGTCGGTCTCTGATACCACATCATACGCCATCTTAAGCTGATCAAAACTGTACCAGTTACATGGTGATACCCTAAATCTGTAACCACCGTCAATGGCCATTACAACGAAATTTCCGCCGCCAAGCCAGGTAATTTCCGGATGCTCATTTACAAAAGCAGTCATTGCAAGCTTAAGTGTTTCCTTAAAATCAGCCTTTGTGTCCGACGATGTTATATCGAATGTTCCTGCCTGGTTTACATTTTCTCCATTAGCATACATATTGTAAAATCCGGCATATACCTTCTTTCCTTCTGAAGAAAGTTTTTCATAATAATTTCCTGTCGGATTTCCCTTAAACCAAGGATTTGTAATATTTTTTTCAACAGGCTTTTCACTATCTAATACTATTACATTTTCAGCATCTAAAAGGCTTCCTTCTTCAAATGTTATATCAAGATCATCACTGTTTCTTTTCCATATACCATTAAAAATTGTATTTTCAGTAATCTGAACTATACTATTGGAGCGTATATACACATAATTTCCGTCATTATCCTTTTTAGCCCAACCAAGGAATGTATACCCTGCCATTTTAGGGGTTGGAAGTTCTCCATATGTCTGACCATAAGTAACAACCTTGTTGGGGTACACCGTATTATCTTCTGGATTAACCGTATTAAAGCTTATTTCAAACTGCCCTTCATCCCAAAATGCTTCAAGTACGCCATCTCCCTCGGTATCAACTACTGAATTTTCATCAACTACCTTTGTTTCGTTTCCATATATGGAAAGGCCCCAGTTTACAAATGAATATCCATCCTTCCTAACCTTTCCATTAAGATGACTTATACCTATACTTTCACCAAATGTCACTTCAATACTTTCAATTTCGGTATAACCCTCATGAGTATTAATTGTATAAGTATATTTCTTTGGTGTCCATTTTGCATATACGGTAACATCACTTGCGATATCTCCACTTATTTCATCTATTTTTCTTGCGTATATTTCATCTTCATACCATCCGTCAAATGTATATCCATATCTGGTTGGAGATTCAAGATTTACGATTTCACCATATTTTCTTTCAGTTTTTGCTGTTTCAGAAAGGGCATTTCCTCCATTTAATTCATAGTTTATCTTATAGGTTTTAGCTGACCACTTTGCCTCAAGTGTAATATCGGAAGCTATCTTTGCGTCAAATCCATTTACAACCTCTCCATTAAGAAGCCATCCTTCGAATTCATATCCTGTCTTTTCAAGTTTATGAAATACAACCGCCTTATCATATGTAAATTCTTTAAAAATAGTGTCTATATAACTTACATCACTAAGAACCTCGTCATAACTAATCTTATACTTATTAGCAGTCCATTGGGCTGTAAAATTAAAATCTCCTATATCATCGTCGTCAATTTCATCAATGACTGTTTCATTATCAAGAGCCCATCCTGCAAAGGTATATCCTTCTCTTGTTACATCAGTCTGAAGACTGACTGCGTTTCCAAATGTATAACTTTCAATAGGAGTTACATTACTTTTCCAGGTTCCACCATTAAGATTGTAGTTAATCTTATAGGTTTTAGCTTTCCACTTTCCATAGAAATTCTTATCCCCAAACATTTCTTCAACAATAGCTACTACAGGTTCTCCAACAAACCTTTCGTTATCATACCAGCCAAGGAATTCATATCCTCTTTTTTCAAGACTATGAAGATCAATATTAGTTCCAGAATAATACTCTCTTACTATACTTCCATTGATATTTACATCTTCCATATTGTTGTTATAGCTTATAGTATAATGATTAGCACTCCAAATAGCCGTGAGTTTTTTTGCACCGTAATCACTCTCTTTAATTTCAGTAATCTTTTCCCCTAATGAGTTTTGCCATTCAACAAATGTATATCCATCTCTTTTCATTTCACTTTCAGTAGGAAGAACATACTTTGTTCCATATGTATACATATCAGGCAAGACACTTTCACAAGTTCCACCATCAAGATCATATTTTAAATTGTAATTTTTATTTTTCCACTGTGCATAAAAGGTATAATCACCTGAAGTATATGCGGGCAATGTCTCTATTGTAGTTCCTATTAGTTCCGGATTATCATACCAACCGACAAGATCATAACCTATTCTTTCAGCCCCATTTTCATTTTCCGGAAGCACCACTTTATCACCATAATAGTAATATCCGTCAAAATCTATACTAGCCTCTCCATTGGAATTATCAACAAGTGTTATGTTGTATCTTTTAGGTGTAAAGTATGAATAAAGCGTCTGTTCCTTCCCTGTATTCACAAGACTTGAAACAAGTTCACCCTTTTCATCAAAAACCTTAGTTCCTTTTCCGTTTTCTTCGGTATAATAACCGACAAAATCATAATGCTCTGCGTAAGGCACATTCACACTGACAGAATTTATATTGGTTTCTGCTACATAAAAATACGAGCTGAATACATCTTCTGCATCAGCATTTTCAAAATTAATCGTTTCTCCGATAAGTTGCTGTACAAGGTTGTATTTACTGGAAACAGCATCAAATGCAGTAAATCTCTCTCCTGTTGCATCCGCAAAATCTTTCGTTGTGGAATTTTGGTAAGAAATCAAACTAAACACATTCCACTTAGTATTTCCCCTAAAAATAAGAGAAGGGTTTTCAATATAAACATCAAGAATTCTACAACCTGAAAACGCACTATCTCCAATTTCTTCTAATCCCTCTGGTAAGTTTATTTCTTTTAAAGAAAAACAACCATTAAGTGCATTTTTATTTATCCGCTTTAAATTATCAGGTAATATTATTTTATTCTCTTTAATATTTAGCATATTCCTTTCAACAAACTGCTTGCTATCACTCCCTATACTTCTAACCTTATATCCGTCAAGTTCTTCCGGAACGGTTATGTCAGTTTCTATTACCGTATCTGAAGCCAGCACCACATCATCGGCATATTTTACTCCGTCTTCAACAACAGGCGTGTATTCATACTTATAGCCGCCTGTTGTGCAGGAATATGTAGTTGCTTCTACATTTTTTATAACCTTACTTAGATTAATAGGGTCAACACTTGTAAATATCAATGCCACTACTAGTAATATTGACCATATTTTTATTCTTTTTGCATTCATAAAATTTTCTCCTCGAAAAGCAATTATCACTCTTTTTGTTGGGTTTATTTCATTTAAGAACAAGTTATTTTACTTTGAATTTGATTGTTTTCTTCTTATTCTTTTTGTCTATAATTAAAAGTTTGTTCCAACCCTTTTTCTTAAGATACTTCTTAAACTTCTTAATCTTAAATGTGTATTTCTTGTTACCCTTCTTGACAGAAAGCTTCTTTGAATTAAGTTTTACGGTTTTAATGCCGTTTGGTGCCTTAATGATAACTTTCTTGGTTTTCTTGTAAGTTTTTTTATTTTTAATATTTACCACTATATTTTTCTCAGCCGCTGTCACTGTAGGTGAATTTGTGACTGAAGGTGTTGCTGTCACTTCAGGTGAATTTGTGGCTGAAGGTGTTGTTGTCACTTCAGGTGAATTTGTGGCTGAAGGTGTTATTGTCACTTCAGGTGAATCTGTAACTGAAGGTGCTACTGTCGCTTCAGGTGAATCTGTAACTGAAGGTGTTACTGTCACTTCAGGAGTATTTGTTGCAGGAGAAGCTGACGCAGATACTGTAGTTGTCTCCGTCGGAACTGTGGTTTCCGGTACATTGGTACTACCTGGAGTATCAGTATCCTCCTTTGTAAACTTTGCTTCAATCTTTACATCCTTATCTGTATATGCAGCTATTTCAGTGAGAATATCTCCATTTTCATCCACCCAACCATCAAAAATATAACCGTCTTTAGTTACTTTAGGAAGCGATACTGCTGTTGGGAACGTTCTTTCCGATTCAATCTCTCCCTCAAGAGTTCCCCCGTTAAGATTGTACTCTATTTTATATGTTTTTTCTTTCCATTGTGCATAAAGAGTTATACTGTCACCGCTTTCCCATTCCTTCTTTATGAGATTTGTTACAAAAGCTTCATCGCTGTAACTATCGCCATAACCACTTCTTCTTGTGTTCCATCCCGAAAACTCATATCCTGTCTGTGAAAACTGATTTTTATTAAGAACTTCGTACTTATTGTATGTAAGTGTTTTTGTTTCCATTTTTCCAAGAGGTGTTTCGTAAAATGCGTATTCGGCATTGGAATCAAATATTACATTATAAGTGCATGGCTCCCAAACTGCCGTTAATGAAAGATCATCAATTAATTCAGTAGTGTAAATATCATTATCTTTTACAGTAAAATAATCATCTCCAAAAGCTGTGTTACATTCATCTACATTATCAACTATAGGAGTACCATTTTCGTCATAGAAGAGAACACCCTCCACGGCATAACCCTTGAATGTATAATGTTCATATGAAGGTAATGTTTTAAGACTTGGAACTTTATAATTCGGCTTTAAATATACCTTTGTGCTTAACGCGGGAAAAGACTCATTATATTGCATTGCATCTTCAATATTTACTACTTCTTCCTTTTCTGAAATTTCACCGGTTTCCTCATCCATTTCCTCTTTTACGATACTGCCCATATTCAATGAAAGTGTTGATGAAATATATGTATCAGTTTCATTGTAATCATTAAGTGTTGTATATGTAATTCCTGAAATCTGAGCAAAGTCATTGGCAGTAGAATTATCATAGCCATGAGTTCCATTAATATTCCATTTTGTAAACTCTGTAAAATAAGTATTAGGGTTTAGAAGTTGAATATCAAGTTCATTTACATCTGCAAAAGGTCTGTCTCCTATTGTTTCAAGAGACTCTGGAAGTATAACTTCCTGCAATGATGTATTGGAAAAAGCCCCGTCTCCAATTATTTTAAGAGACTCTGGAAGTGTGATTTCCTTTAATCTTGTTACATCCTTAAAAGCTTCATTATAAATTTCAGTTGCAGCTTTTATAGTTATTGAAATTGATTTGTTTTTTGTGGAAAACTGGTCGTTTTTAATGAACTGCTGCTGGGGACTTCCGATAGAATTTACTTTATATCCATCTAATTCTTCTGGAACTTCAATACTACTTGAAGATATATTTGTAGAAGTAATTACTACATTTTCAGCGTATTTTCCATCTTCAATTCCAATAAATTCATAGATAATTCCATCGACTTCAATAGAGCTTGTTGATGCTTTTGCGACTGGTGCCGTACTTAAGCCTGTAATTACAAGCGCTGTTGCCATTAATGAACTAATGACTTTTTTTATTCGTTTTCTCATGTGCATTATACTCCTATATTTAGAGATTATTATTATTATTATATATGCTAATAAAATGGAATTATTTAATACACTCCATCTCCTGTATATACATAAGCAGGGGCAGTTATCGGATCAACAAAATCTATTCTAAGTTTATTTCCGTTTTCGTCAGTTTTGTAATCAAATTCATAATATGTATCGTGCTTTGTTAATGAACCCTTTAATGTTGACGGTTGAGCGCACAATATTTCGGTTGTTCCATCCGAGTATGTTATGAGCGTGTTTTTATGCCATTCGTTGTCCGGATCATTAAATATACCTTCGGCTTTAATACCTACTTCATTGAGCAATTTACAGAATACCGCACTTGCCACCCAACAGTCCATAGAATTGTGCATAAAAACTATGAAATCAAGATCATTTAGTAAATATACCGTTCCGTTGTCATCATGATATTGGTAATCAAAATTATTTTTTATATAATCTCTGAAAATATAGGCTTTTTCCTGTTCTGTCATTGTTTCATCCGTTAAAGCTGCTGCGGTTTCTTTATACCATCGTTCTTCAGCCGAAGTTAAATCATATATCTCGATAGACGGAAATGTATATATAACATTGTCATCAGCATCTTTTATAACCGGAATCTTTATGCCAGGAATTTTTATATAAATGTAAAATAAATTCTTTCCATTATTCGCATAATAATCTCCATCTGCTATCAAGTTATCAAAATACGAAATCAAATTAACCCGCCCATCATCTTCATAAAAATTACATTTAAAAATCTCGGATGTATAATCATATACACCTGTATCATTGTTTATAAGACCGAAACTATAA
>JAILEJ010000065.1 GCA_024688095.1 Butyrivibrio sp. | reverse complement strand
TTTTCTTGCTACTATATTACGGATTATGATCATAATGGTAGGCTGGAAATCACTGCATCTGAATGTCAGGGAACCGGTATTTATACATCCACAAGTATATATGAAGTGAATTCGGATTTTAATGGAATCGAGTTAATTGATAATAATGACGATGCTCCTGAATTTGAATTTGAAAAAATAAAAATGTTCTATAACGAGACTGATCAAACATACATGTATATCGGTATAAATCATGGGAAATCAGGAGCTCTATGGGGATGTAATTTAAAATGTGCCCTTTACCTTGAAGATGGAGTAATACATTACGACGAAATTGCAGCTGAAGAATATCAGCCCAAAGGCGAAGACAGCAATGAACTTGTTTTTTTCTTATACCGATAGCACCGGCGCTACTATAACTGAAGAGCAATTTAAAAAAGCTGAAGATGAATTATATAAAAGCTATGACCAACAAGATGTTTCTTTTGGGCGTATTTATAACGAAAGCGATAATGTATTTCAGGAACTACCAGATGATATTATGGAGAAGATTCTAAAGAAATCGTATGAAACTTTTTCTGGGCAAATTAGCTATGATGAATTTAAGGAAGCTGTGAATACGATAAGAACATCAAATTAAACCTACTACCACAGCATTAAGCATATATAATACTTGAATTTGTATTTATAGAAAAAATGGAGGAATTGTTATGAAAAATAAGTTGGTTTTGGCATTAATAGCGACTGTAGTTGTCTTAAGTGGATGTTCTAAAGAGGCAACTGTATCAACAGAAGGACAGGTTGATTTTGAGACAATTGACCAGAGCGAACAGCAGGCTTCGAAAGAGGACAGTGAGGCAGTTGAAATCGCATTCACAGCTGAAGACTATACTGAACAGATTAAGACCGAGATAGATGGGATTAAGTCAGATTCTCTTAATGATGAACTTGTAAAAGCAAACGAATTATATAACAAGTACGACGAGCTTAGGATGAATGCTCAGGATCAGGCATCTATTAATTCTCTTAGTCAGTGGGGAACTTTGGTATGGAAAGATGAAACCCTAAGTCTTTTGGACAGAATCAAGGAAAAAGACTCTGGAAACTATGATGCTATTCTAGCTGAATATGAAAGCTGGGAAAAATATGTGCCTTCTATGGCGGAGAAGATGAGTGAAACCTATAAGGATGGTTCTATTTATCCCACTATTTATTCCTATAATGAGGCTATGCGATATAAGCAGAAAGCATATAGCCTGGCAAGTGCTCTCGCAGATCTTGCAGGGGACGCTGGATTCTCCTTACCAGACTCAAGCCTTTGCGGATATTACGGTGATTACTCCGAGGATAGCTATCTTATCATTACAGAGGGCATGGAAAGCGATTCCTACGAAGTAACGGTTCATATAGATGCTTCCAGACAGCTGAACGGATATGCCACTCCTTACGAATATCCGGGTGACAAGGAGGTTCTTTTGTTCACAAGTAATGATGACACTGTGAAGGGAACTATAGATGGTTTTGATCTTGATGCTACATTCTATGTATCGGAGACAGATGGTTCAGTGGTCGAGCCTGAAATGGCATATAGCTTTTCATCTAAATACTGATCAGGAAATACATTTATGAAAATTAATATTTTACCATTATCTTTATATATGATAATGCTTATTACAATTGTATATTTAACGGGAATATCACCAGAACCATTGCTTATAGTGTTTCCGATAGGGATTTTTGCAACTGCTTGTTGGTTTGTTATTCCCTTTTTTATAGGAATGCTGACTGCGCGATTTTCGGAATATAAACTATTGGTGCGAGCATTGTATGCTTTAATTGCTTCGATAGTCATAAACTTTGTATTGCCTTTTTCTACAAGAAGGTACTTGCTCTATCAAAGATTTGATTATTATGTGTCCTTGCGTGGATTTTTGAGTATTCTTCGAAACGGCCAAAAAACATATTTAATATGTTTCCTAATTGTGTTTCTTGTGTTTTGGTCAGGCGAAGAGGTCGCGTATGGATGTAAGAAAGAACGAGCATCATTAAAAGAGTCTAATGAGCAGATTCAATAGAATTTACAACAAACAATTGCCCAAGAGATCCCTCATTTCTCAATGAGTTAAGTTCTATCCTGAAGGATGCGCAGAAGCGCGGTTTAAGATCCGTGGAGTCAGACGAATTCTCTTTTACAGTAATCGTGACAACTTATTTATGATCGATCCTTTAAATATTTGATAAATCAGTGTAAAACAGCTCCTTTCCAGTGCATGAGAGGGAGCTGTTTTTATTTAGTGATAAAACAATATTATGAGAAAACAAAAATATGAGATAAAGCGATATGTTTTAACAACTGTTGCAGTGTTGATTGTTTCGACGCTGCTTTGCGCATGTGCACAAGGAGCGGCTTTTAATGGAAATATGACCGGAGATAAAGATCATTTTGATATGACCTTTGAAATTCTTAATACGTCTTATTCTCATGAACTGGAGATGAAAGAGGGGGAGGCTCTTGAAGTGACGGTAGATGTTGAATCCGGGGATTTGTCTTTGCTTATACAAAAGGATGATGATAAGCCAATCTATCAGGGAAATAGGATTGAGTCTGCGAAGTTTCAGGTTGGCATTGAGTCAGAAGGAACATATACACTTACAGTTATAGGAAAAAAGACAAGAGGTCATGTTATAGTAAATAGAGTTGGAGGTTGAACTGATGAAGAATGAAATTAAGAATTTTCACATAGAAAAGAATTACAGAAACAATGATGCCCTTAGAGCATCATTCAATAGACTGGCTGAAAAGACTTTTGGGCTTAATTTCGAGAATTGGTACCAGAACGGATTTTGGCAGGACAACTACATCCCATATTCTGTGGTGATAGACGGAGAGGTTGTTTCAAATGTTTCAGTAAACGCCTGTAATATGAATTATAAGGGCAAAATTGTAAAGCTGATACAGCTTGGAACAATCATGACGGACAATGACCGCAGAGGAAAAGGGTATGCCGGAGCTTTGATGAAAGAGGTTATAAAAGACTATGACGGAAAAGTTGATGGAATCTACCTTTTCGCCAATGATTCTGTACTTGAGTTTTATCCGAAATTTGGATTTAAAGAAGCAAAAGAATATCAGTATTCAAAAGAAGTGACCATATCCGGTAAATGCAAAGCCCAAAATATTCCGCTGACGGATAAGACTGATTTTGACAGGGCGGCTAAGATACTCGATACAAATAATCAGAACGCACAGTTGTATATGGTAGGAAATCCCGGACTATATATGTTCTATCTGTCACAGTTTATGACGGAAAACCTGTTCTATATTGAGGAGTGTAGCAGTTATGCTGTTGCTGAAATGGAGGATGATACACTTATCTTACATACCATCATCGGGAATGGGGCAGTAGATGAGGTGATCAGGGCATTTGGACCTCAGGTAAAGAAAGCTGTTCTTTGCTTTACTCCGAAGGACACCGATGGTTTTGAAAAAAGCGAGCTTCATGAGGAAGATACTACATTCTTCGTACAAGGAAAGTTCTTTGAGGAAAATCACAATGAAGAATACATGATGCAAGCTATAATGCATGCATGATTCGCAACGAAAATTAAGTGTAAAACAGACCTTTATCAGTGTAACTGATAGGGTCTGTTTTTTGCTGTGGTAATGTATTTTTTGAAATGGAGGATATAGTGATGGAAAAGAAAAATAGAAAACCGATCAGATTGATCATTGTTACCGGAATATTACTGATAATGGTTACCTGTAGCCTGGTCTATGCCCATTTAGGAGGATTTAGTACAGGGAAAAGCGCGGATATAGATGAATTTGCAAAGTATGCAGAGAAAATCACAGGTGATAAACTTCCCAGTATAGATGTTCCTGAAGGTACTCGTATTGTTGCGCTTGGTGAAGCAACACACGGTAACAAGGAGTTTCAGGAACTAAAGAAACTTGTATTTCAGGACATGGTAGA
>JAILEJ010000045.1 GCA_024688095.1 Butyrivibrio sp. | reverse complement strand
TTTTAATCCCATCCAAGCTTTTTTCTTTTCTCTTTCATATCTGCCACAATCTGGCCAGCCAGTTTCACAGGATCAGTATTGACATTCATAGTTGATCCCAGAATCTCTTTTGTTCCATGCTTTAAAAATTCAATCACATTTTTGGAGCCATATATCTGAGCTTCAACGCAGTGATAAGAGCTTATACCATTTAATCTAAAGCCCAGTGCCGCATCTATACCTTTTTCATTTCCCCACTCCGGAGATGAAAAGGCATACGGAAGCTCATACATATTTTTACCAAGTTCATTTGCAATTCCTGCAAAAATCCCACTGGACCTCGTATTATCAATACACTCTCCAACGTGCCATACGGGTGGAAGATCAGGTTCGAGAAACTTTCTTAATGTTTTTCCAGCCTTTTCTTTTCCTGATATTGCACAGTATCCAAGTTTCATAAGAGGAAAAGAAGCGCATCCATTTGAGATTATCAAAACATTATTTTTTAAAAGTTCATCTGCAACATCAACAATACATTTTTCATACAAAACCTTAGGGTTATTGCAGCCAACCATGTTGACTATGCCAAGTATCTCTCCCTTTTTTATTGCTTCTGCAATAGGCTTCATGCTGCCAAAGCGCCTGTGAATATATTCAACTGAAAATCCAACCTCAGCCTCAACTTCATAAGGCGGAATATATACGGGAATTCCCTTTCTGTTTTCAAAACTTTCTATTGCTCTTCTTACAATTTTCTCTGCAAGCTCTTTGGTTTCTGAAATATTGCTGTGATGGTGATCATATTCATATCTCTCCGCTCCTGGTAGTCTTGCTGATTCACTTGTTGTTATAACAGTAGTTTTAAAGCACTTTGCAACATCCATTATTGATGGAAAAACATCCTGAACATCCGCCACCCAGAGATCAAGTGCACCTGTTCCAAGAACCAGCTCTGCAGATACAGCATTAGAAAGCGGAATTACTCCGCTTTCTCTATACATTGCAGAAAGACCTGAACAGCATATTCCATAAAACCTGATTCCTTTTGCTCCCTTGGTCTTTGCAAGCTCTATAAGATCTTCTCTTTTTCCTGCCTCCACAATCTGACTTACAAGTAATGGAAGATGTCCATGCACAGCTATATTCACGTATCCTTTTTTTAGTGCACCTATATTTACCTTTGATGTAACTCTGTCTCCCACACCAAATAATGAATCTGTTGCAATTGATGCGCCAACAACTCCTGAGAATGTAAAAGCAAGTCCACATCTTAGAAACTGTTGCATTATGCTCTTCCAGTCTCCATCTGTTGCGCATCCTGATTTATGATATGCTTCAAAAACCTCATGATATGCGCTTATTGGAAGTATATCCAGTTCCTCCCATACTTTTTGTCTTTCAGGCATTGCACAGGCTGATATGGTTTTATACTCCTGAGGAACACTCCTTGAAAGATCATCTAACAGTGCATCTGCCAGATCTTTTGCAACATTCTTTAGTCTTCTGTTCTTTTGTTTTATTCCAAAGGCCTCTGCAGTAGAGCGGATTTTCTGCTCGCCAAGAATTGGAATATCAAGCTCTCCTTCTGCTGCTTTTTTTAATGCAAGCATAACTTCTCTTGCATGCATACCATGCTGCGCTGCTCCTGCTGCCGCCGAGCGAAGAAGGTTACGGGCTACAATCAAGTCAGCATCAGCTCCGCATATTCCTTTTGGAGCCTTTGCTGTTATTCTGCAAGGTCCCATATTACAGACTTTGCAGCATACTCCTGCAAGTCCAAAATTACACTGAGGCTTTTGTGCATCAAATCTGTCAAAAGCTGTATCTATTCCAAGCTGCTCCATTCTAAGAAGCATCTCCCTTACTGCAGGATCTGGTGTTTTTTCTATTACGTCCTGCTTGGATGGAAATGTTTTTCTATACTCAGATACAGCCTGCATATAATCTCTTGTAAAATCACCATTCTCTTCACCACCATGGCTGCTTGCCTTTAGTGTAACTGTCGGAATCCCATGCTCATCAAATCCGATAAGATTTCTATGGGAATGAATATGCGACAGCCCTCCTGTATGTGCGTCATGATCATGATGGCGACCTCCATGATCATGTAATAATTCTTCCTTGTGTTCAGTATGGTGGTGCCCCTTTTGATGTTCAGCTGCGTTGCTCATTTTTTCTCCTACCCAAATTTCTAAATTGTATATTCTATATCTGCCTGCATTTTCATACTAAGAAGGTCAAATACCTTATCTCTTACAAGCAAAAAATCTCCGCTTGTTCTGTCTCTGTAATGACTCATTGGAACCTTTAGCACAGCCTTTATCTTTCCTGGATTTGGAGTCATTACAACAATCCTGTCTGCAAGATAAGTTGCCTCTTCAATATCATGAGTGACAAATATTATTGTCTTTTTCTCATTCTGACAAATGTCAAGGATATCATCCTGTAGCTTCATTCGCGTTATGGCATCCAACGCTCCAAAGGGTTCATCCATAAAAATAATCTCTGGTTCCATTGCAAGAGCCCTTGCAATTGCAACTCTTTGCTTCATGCCTCCTGAAAGCTGCCTTGGAAAACTGTTCTTAAAATTCTCAAGCTTTACCATTTTCAGATATTTTAAGGCACGCTCCCTTCTCTCTGCCTTACTTAGCTTTTGCGTTTCAAGCCCAAGTTCAACATTATTTATTACTTTTCTCCAGGGAAGAAGACCATAATTTTGAAATATAGTAACGTGCTTTGGACTTGGCGCTATTACCTCTTTTCCATCTATTTTGATACTGCCTTCATCAACAGTAGCAAAACCTGCCATTGCATTTAAAAGAGTACTTTTCCCACAGCCAGATGGTCCAAGAAGACAGATAAGTTCTCCTTTTTCTATATCCAGATTAATATCTGAGAATGCTGTAAAATCTTTACCGTTGTCACTGAATTTTTTCCCGGCATTTTCTATATGAATATATGACATTTCATTCTCCTCCCCACGCTTTATTAATCTGTTTTTCTACTCTTCCTATTACAAAATCAAGGATCAGTCCTATAACACCAATCACAAATATGACTGCAAGCAGGTAGTCTGCCCTTATATTATTTCTGGCATCTATAATCTGATATCCAAGTCCTGACTGGGCTCCCACCATCTCTCCTGCAACAAGGAAAATCCATGCGCTTCCAAGACTTACATGCATCGCATTTGCGATTGAAGGAAACGCTGCCGGCAAAATCACCTTCCATAATAACTGCGGGTATTTGATTCCAAAATTCTCTGAAACCCTGAAATATACCGGATCAATTTTGAATACCGCAGAAGCTGTGGATAGCAAAACCGGGAAAAAAGCTGCAATAAAAATTATTACAATTGCCGGCAAGTCACCAATTCCAAATAAAAGAACCACAAAGGGCATCCATGCTGTTGGTGAAATAGGTCTTAGAAGCTGAAGTAAAGGATTTATGTACTTAAACACTTCTTTAAAGCAGCCAAGAATCAGCCCCAAAACAACTGCAAAAAATACTGATAAACCATAACCGGTTAAAAATCTGAACATGCTTGTAAGAACTGATTCTGCCAGAATCCCTGATCCAATCATCTCACCTAAGGCTTTTAAGGCCATAAATGGTGAGGGAAAAAGTGAAGGGCTGTAATCACTAAATAAAAAGGCTGTCTGCCATACTATAAGCAAAATGGCTATAGAAACTAAAACATATCTGAGTTCTAAAATTTTTTTCATTATCAGGTTCCTTTAAAAGTCATTTTTTACAAATTCTTCATAAGAAGGCGGATTATCAAGAAGTCCATAGGATATAACTTTATCTGACAAATTCTCATACATCTCGGGTGTTATCTCCAGATCATCAAAAGAAATCCATTGTAAAGAAATATCCAGTACTTCATCTGTCTGATTCAAATACTCTTTTGCTATATTCTGAGCCTCTTCCCTGGACAGGCTGTTTCCTGCAGTTTTATATGCTTCTACAAATTCTCTGGCAACATCAGTTCTGCTATTAATAAATTCATCAGTAAGTACAAGTCCGCAGCATACTGAATCCTCCCAAAGCTCCTCAGATTCATACAAAACCTTTCCTTTTCCTGTAGATACCCCTACTGCTCCGAATGGTTCTGCAACGCAGTAACCATCAATTGTTCCTGCTGCAAGCGCAGAAGGCATTTCCGTCGGAGCAAGCTCAACTATGCTTACATCTTCTATCGATAGTCCATTTTTATTTAGCAGATCATTTACCAGAATATAATGGGATGACTGTCTGTGTGGTATTGCAATTGTCTTCCCCACAAGATCAGCTGCCTTTTCAATTTCATTTGAAACAACCACAACATTTCCATCCCTGTGTCCAAGAGCAACGGCCTTTAACCCTATTCCCTCTGCTTTTGACTTCATCGCAAGCTCTATAAGAACTGATGCGCCGTCAACCTTTCCAGTATTTAGAGCATCAAGAAGTTCAGGCCATGAACCATATTTTACAAGCTCCACCCTTATATCTGCACTGTTTTCAAGCTGCTTTGCCTCTTCCAAAACAGCAAGTGAATGGGTTATAGGTAAATATGCTATTTTTACTATATCTACATCATTTGCTTCTGATTTATTCCCGCAGGCTACTGCAGACAATGCCAGAACGGTTACTACTAAGAAAGTCCAAAACTTTTTCATAATTTCCCCACCTGTTATTTTTTTATTCTGTAAAAAGAGCTGTTGAGTAATATCTGTCTCCGCTATCAGGTAAAAGAGCTACTATCACTTTGCCCTTGTTTTCAGGTCTTTTTGCAAGTTCAATTGCTCCATATAAAGCAGCTCCTGAAGATATTCCAACTGAAATTCCCTCCTTTTTGGCAAGGAGCTTTGCAGTATCAAATGCTGCATTATTAGATGCTTTGAATACCTCATCATATACTTTTGTGTTTAATACAGCAGGAACAAATCCTGCGCCTATTCCCTGTATCTTATGCGATCCGCTTCTTCCCTCTGATAGTACAGGAGAATCTTCAGGCTCAAGGGCTACTACTTTGACATTTGGATTCTGACCTTTGAGGAATTCACCTGTACCTGTTATGGTTCCGCCTGTTCCAACTCCGGCAATGAATATATCTACCTTTCCATCTGTATCATTCCAGATTTCAGGGCCAGTAGTTCTTCTGTGAATTTCAGGATTTGCCGGATTATCAAACTGTGCAGGTATGAAGCTTTGAGGAATCTCTTTTGCAAGTTCTTCTGCCTTTGCAATTGCTCCCTTCATTCCCTTTGCGCCCTCTGTCAATACTATTTCTGCCCCATATGATTTGATAATATTTCTTCTTTCAACACTCATTGTTTCAGGCATTGTAAGTATGAGTCTATAGCCTTTAGAGGCTGCAATTGCTGCAAGTCCAATTCCTGTATTTCCTGAAGTAGGTTCAATAATTACAGATCCCTCTTTTAACACTCCCTTCTTTTCGGCATCTTCTATCATGGCCTTGGCAATTCTGTCTTTTACACTTCCTGCCGGATTAAAGTACTCGAGCTTAACAAGCACTGTTGCTTCAAGTCCAAGCTCTTTTTCAATATTTACAACCTCTACAAGTGGTGTTCTTCCTATTAAATCTGTTGTTCCTTTATATATCTTTGACATAATTTTTCCTCTCTTACAATTTTTTCCGCATTTTTCAGGAAGGATAATCTACCCTACTGCTTTTAATTTTTTTATTTATTTTTGTTTATTGTTGTTTTTCTATATTTTGGATTTTCTATTTTTGTTCTCCTGATCAGGCAAGTGCGCTGAATCCTTTTTCAAGATCAGCAATAATATCATCTATATGTTCTGTACCGATTGAAAGTCGAATTGTATTGTCTTTTATGCCCTGATCAAGCAGTTCTTCTTTGGATAGCTGTGAATGAGTTGTTGAAGCCGGATGTATAACAAGACTCTTAACATCTGCAACATTCGCAAGAAGTGAAAAGATCTCAAGATTGTCAATAAATTTCCAGGCTTCTTCTTTTCCCCCCTTTATCTCAAATGTAAAGATTGGTGCTCCTCCATTTGGGAAATATCTTTCATATAAAGCATGATCCGGATGATCCTCCAGTGATGGATGATTTACCTTTTCAACCAATGGATGATTTTTCAAAAACTCTACTACTTTCTTTGTATTTTCTGCATGTCTGTCAAGGCGAAGAGAAAGTGTTTCAACTCCCTGCAGTAAAAGAAATGCATTAAATGGTGATATTGTCGCACCTGTATCTCTAAGTAAAATAGCTCTTATGTAAGTTACAAATGCTGCAGGTGCAGTAGCATCATAGAAGGATACACCGTGATAGCTTGGATTTGGCTCTGCAATATTTGGATATTTGCCACTCTCTTTCCAGTTAAACTTTCCTGACTCAACTATTATTCCGCCAAGTGTTGTTCCGTGGCCTCCTATAAACTTAGTTGCTGAATGTACTACAATATCTGCTCCATGCTCAAATGGTCTTATAAGATAAGGTGTTCCGAAAGTATTATCTACAACAACCGGAATTCCATGCTTATGGGCAATTTCGGAAATGGCATCTATATCTGGGATATCACTGTTTGGATTTCCAAGTGTTTCAAGATAAATAGCTCTTGTATTTTCTTCAATGGCTTTTTCAACTTCTTCAAGATTGTGAGCATCTACAAAGGTTGTTGTAATGCCGTACTGTGGAAGTGTATGCTCCAAAAGATTAAAGCTTCCTCCATAAATTGTCTTCTGAGCTACGATATGTCCTCCATTTGCCGCAAGAGCTTCGATTGTATATGTTATTGCTGCTGAACCGGAAGCAAGGGCAAGTGCACCGCTTCCGCCTTCAAGAGCTGCCAGTCTCTTCTCAAGTACTTCCTGCGTTGAGTTTGTAAGTCTTCCATAGATATTACCCGGATCTGCAAGTCCAAATCTGTCTGCTGCATGTTTGCTATTATGAAATACATATGAAGTTGTCTGATAAATCGGTACTGCTCTTGAATCAGTTGCTGAATCTGCCTGTTCCTGTCCTACGTGTAACTGTAAAGTTTCAAATCTATAATCTCCCATAACAATTCTCCTTTTTTTCTTTATTTCTTTTGTAAATAATGTCTTTCTGATTGATAGTTTTTAATTCATATAAATCTTTGTTTATTGTTGTAGATTATGAATTTCGTGGCGCCTTTCCTTTAGATGTTCATATCCTACCATCATAGTGGGAAAATGAAAAATTGTTAAAAATTATCAGTAGATATAAGAAAAACTTATAGCAAAAAAACATCGCTTAGATGATGTGATTATCATCTAAAGCGATGCTTCTTCTAATATTAGCCAGTAATTTGAATTATCCGGTTATCTTTATTTTTTTGATTTAATTACTTTTGTAATAATTTTTTATAAATATATTCTACATCTTTGCAATACTTACGGCGCATACCTTGTATTCAGGTATTCGTGCGAAGCTATCCAGAGCAGCATTCGTAAGAACATTTACAGGAGAATCTTCAAAATGGAATGGCATCCACGTTTCGCCTTCAGATACCTTTCTTCCTACTCTTGCCGTTGCTGTTATTTCTCCTCTTCTGCTGCTTACTCTTATTCTCTCTCCATTTTCTATACCAAGCTTTTGAGCATCATTGAAGTTGATCTCAATAAAGCCTTCACCTGCAAGATCAACAAGGCCGGGTGCTCTGGATGTCATTGCCGCAGCATTGTAATGGTACAGAATTCTTCCGGTTGTAAGAATGTATGGATATTTCTCATCCGGAAGCTCCTGAGATGCTTTATATTCCGCAGGATATAAAAGAACTCTTCCTCTAACAGGTTTGCCAACATGCATTATTGGTGTTCCAGGGTGATCCTTTTCAGGACATGGCCACTGGAGGCCTCCTTCTTTATCAAGCCTTTCAAAGCTTATTCCATGGAAGCTTGGTGTAAGCTCTGCTACTTCATCCATAATTTCTGATGGCGTAAGATACTTCTGCGGATATCCCATTGCATTCATAAGGTCTATCAAAATGTCTGTATCAGGCCTCATATCGCCTTCAAGGGTTACAGC
This sequence comes from Butyrivibrio sp., assembly GCA_024688095.1. GTDB lineage: Bacteria > Bacillota > Clostridia > Lachnospirales > Lachnospiraceae > Butyrivibrio. The sequence continues at coordinate 3,835 of JAILEJ010000045.1, read as the reverse complement.
CTTTCTTATACGCTGAACACGTCTTTCTGTATTGGTAAATGTTCCCTCTTTTTCCGCATAGCTTATTGCAGGGAGAATTACATCTGCATACTTTGCTGTCTTTGTCATAAACAGATCCTGTACTACAAAGAAGTCAAGGCTCTGCAGAGCTTTTTCAATATGATGCGAATCAGGATCAGAAACAATTGGATCTTCTCCGCAAATATATAATCCTTTTATCTTACCCTCAATAGCTGCAGGGAATACTTCTGTAGCCTTAAGTCCAGGAGTAGGACTTAGCTTAACTCCCCAGGCATCTTCAAATTTCTTCTGTACCTCAGGATTATCAACCTTCTGATATCCTGGATAATCTGTTGGCTGTGCGCCCATATCACAGGCACCCTGCACATTATTTTGTCCTCTAAGAGGATTAACACCGCATCCACTCTTTCCTATTTTTCCGCAAAGAGCTGCCATATTTGACATACTCATAACGCCTTCTGTACCTGTAGAATGCTCGGTTACTCCAAGACAGTAGATAATAGGAGCTTTTTTAGCATTTGCATACATGCGTGCTGCTTCCACAAGCTTGTCAGGATCTATATGACAAATTTCTCCTACTTTTTCCGGGGTATAATCTTCAACCAGCTTTTTAATTTCTTCAAAGCCTTCTGTGAATTTATCTATATATTCGTGGTCTATCAGATCTTCTTTGATCATCACATGCATCATGCCGTTTGCAAATGCAACGTTCGTACCTGGTCTTAACTTTAAATGTATGTCTGCTGACTTTGAAAGTCCTATATCTCGAGGATCAACTACAATAAGTCGGGTACCGTTTCTCAATGCTTTTCTGATTCTCATTCCGACAACCGGATGAGCTTCTTCAGGGTTGGATCCTACAAGAAGAATGCAGTCAACATCTTTGGTAATATCGCTTATTGGATTAGTCATTGCACCTGATCCAAGTGTCTTTGCAAGTCCTGCAACAGTTGCAGAGTGACATACACGGGCACAGTTATCAGTATTATTTGTTCCAAAGCAGGTTCTTACCATCTTCTGGACCATATAAATATCTTCATTTGCAGATCTTGAGCATGCAAATCCTGCAAGAGAATCTCCACCATATTCTTTTTTCAGCTTCATGAAATTCTCTGCTGTGTAGGAAATTGCCTCATCCCATGAAGCTTCTCTAAACTCATTAGTCTTTCTGTCTCGGATAAGTGGTTTTGTTAATCTGTCTGAAGCATGAACAAAATCAAAGCTTCCTGAACGGCCTTTAACACATAATCTGAAGTTGTTAGATGGGCCTTTTGCGGCTTCCACATCAACAATTTTATTATCTTTAACAACAAGATAATATTGGCATCCAGTTGCGCAGTGAGGACAGGTTGTCTTTACCTTTACTGTCTCCCAGCTTCTATATGTGCGGCGTCTCTTAAGTGTAAGTGCTCCTGTAGGACATACACTTGCACAGTTTCCACATGATTCACATTCTGAAGTCTTGTAATCCGGTCCAAATGGCGGTTGTATTGTCAACTGGTTACCACTTCTTCCAAGCTTTAGTACTCCATTTCCTGCTATGTTATGGCAGATATTGATACATCTTTCGCAGTGAATACACTTACTTGGATCGTAACTAAGGAATGGATTATCATCGACAATTCTGTTTATCTTTTCCTTTATTCCCTTTGAGCCTTTATATTCTGAATGCTCTATTCCATACAAATTGCAAAGATCCTGGAGCTCACAGCTTCCATTTTTAGGACAGCTCATGCAGTCAAGATTATGATTTGCCAAAATAAGATTCAGAATGTCTTTTCTATATTTTGTAAGTCGCTCGCTGTCAGTAGTTATCACCATTCCCTCTTTGGCCTTTGTCCTGCAAGCCGGAAGAAAGCTGTCAAAACCTTCTGCCTCAACCATGCACAGGCGGCACATTCCCACATCAGATACGCCTTCCATATAACAAAGGGTTGGTATAAAAATATCATTTTTTCTTGCAGCATCTAAAATTGTTGTGCCTTTTTCAACTTCTACAGGAGTGCCATTCATCATAATAGTAATCATATCACTCATCTCCACGGCCTCCTTTCATTGCACCACAACCATGATGATCGCAGCGAAGGCATCTTCCAGCCTCTCGCATTGCTTCTTCATAGGTCATTTTCAGCTCTACATGATCAAATCCCTGCTTTCTTTCATAAGGATCTTTTTCCTCTATTTCTGCTCTACCCGTTGGAATGCATGGATTTGGAAGTGCCATAGGAACTTCAACATCAAATTCTATCTTGTGATGATATCCGAGATATTCATCAATGTTATAGGCTGCAACCTGTCCTGCAGCTATAGCGTTGATCGCAGTAGATGGTCCTGTAACACAGTCTCCTCCGGAAAATACTCCCGGCATATCTTTGACAATGCACTCTTCATTTGCAAGTATTCTTCCTCTGTTTACCGGAACGCCTTCTTTTTCAAAGCTTTGGACATCACTTCTTTGTCCAACAGCAAGAATAAGGTAGTCACAGGTAAATCTATAAGGATAGTTACTTGAATGTTCAGTTGTCATCATTCCATATTCATCATACTTACCTACTATTTCAGGCTGAAGCCATACTGCTTTTACCTGGTTTGTCTCTTTATCTGCTTCGATATTAAGGAAGCTTAAAAGTGTTCTAAAACGCACACCTTCCTGCATTGCACCTTCTATTTCTTCTGGAAGTGCTGTATAGTCGTCTCTCTTTCTGGTAAATACCTGAACTGTTTCTGCATGCAGACGAACCGCTGTACGGGCTGCATCCATAGCAACATTTCCTCCACCGATCATGGCGACTTTTTTGCCTGTAAGATCAGGGAGTTTCCCTTTTGCTGCAAGCTGCAAAAAGTCTGCTGCTGGAATTACGTTTTCTGCATCTGCTCCATCAACCGGCATTCTGTTACCAATCTGAGCACCAAGACCCAGATATACTGCATCAGACTCTTTTCGAATTTCTTCGAAAGTTATATCTTTTCCAATTTTTGTATTGTATTTAATTTCAATGTCACCAATATCCAGAATTGCTTTTATATCGCGGTCCAGTTCTGCCTTTGGAAGACGATATTCTGGTATTCCATATCGGAGCATGCCACCTGCTTTTTCATGTTCCTCATAGACTACAACCTTATGTCCCATGAGTGACAAATAATAGGCTGCTGTTAATCCTGTTGGTCCTGCGCCTACAATAGAAATTTTCTTTCCTGTAGATACATTCTTTTTAGGACTTCCTACCGTATCTGCAGGTGCATTATCAACTGCATATTTTTTCAGGCCGCGAATATTTATTACATCATCTACGAGACCTCTTCTGCATTTCCTTTCACAGGGATGCTCACATACCATTGCACATGCAGTCGGGAAAGGATTTCTTTCACGGATCATTTTAACCGCTCCGGCATAATCTCCCTCTTTGATTAATGCAATGTATCCCGGAACATTTACGTGGGCCGGGCATAATGTAACACATGGAATTGTCTGTTTGATTTCAGAAACACAGCATTGATTTTGAATATGACTTTCATACTCATCTGCAAACTGTTCTAGACTATCAAGAATAAGATTTGCAGCAGAAATACCAACCGCACAGTCCGAACTTGCTGCAATCATCCTGCACATATCTTCAAGCTTTGCAAGCACGCCGCTGTCGGCAGTTCCATTAAGAATGCTCTGAAGCATCCTGTCGACTTCTACGAGTCCGTCACTACATGGCACACATTTGCCACAGGACTGATTCATAGAAATTTGAAGAAGTGACCTATATAAGGAGATAGGGCACATTCCTGGTGGATACGAGTTCATTCGTGAACGAAATTTATGCAG
>JAILEJ010000043.1 GCA_024688095.1 Butyrivibrio sp. | reverse complement strand
GATACATCTGTTTACTTGTAAAAACTGTGGCTATAAGTCTAACGATGACCGCATTGGAGCTATGAATCTGTACCGCATGGGAATCAACTATCTTGAAGATAGTCAAGTACCTGATACAGTTACGGCAGAGTAAATCTTTGTCGTAAGGGGCGGTGTCAATCGTCCCATGATGCGACCCCACGGAAGTTACACCGACAAAATGTAGGAGTTATTGCAACGAACTACAGGGGAGTCGCAAGCCACGTACCTTTAGGTGCGTGGTAGTTGACGAAGGATACAGTATAAATAATTCATTAACTATTTCTTTTTAAAAGTGACATGATAAATATTTGATTTTTTAATAGTTTTGACAGTCTTACTATATTGCTTTTTATTAGAAGCTTTGATAGTAATTTTTGCCTTATTTGAAATCCTGTAAAAAGCACCAGTTTGATACTTCTTTTGTTTTGTTGCATTAAGCTTTACATTTTTTAACTTACTGCATTTATAAAAAGCAAATTTACCAATTGTTTTAATATTAGAATTTTCCAGGTTTACCTTTTTAAGAGAAGTCTGATTATAAAATGCAGCAGCAGCAATCTCTGTTACTTTATATTTTTTTCCAGAGACCGTTATTGTAAGCGGAGCATTATAAGTTGTAATTTTCTGGTTACAACCTACCACTTTAGCTGTTGAACCATTAATTTCATATATAACCTTTTTATATATATGTCTTTTTTGGGCAGATGATTTTTTTGTCTTACCAGAATCAGTTGAAATATCTGAGTCGGTAGAGCTTTCTGAACTCTCAGAACTGTCGTTATTCTCTGAATCACTTATTTCATTTATTAGTTCTTCAAATTGTTCTTCCATTTCTGCATCTGTTTCAGCTAATTTTGCTTCATCCAAATACTCATCTTGTTTTGCCTCTTCTGTCTCTTCATCCTCATCATCTGCGTCTTCATCTTCGTCATCTTCTTCGACATCCTCTGCGTCTTCATAATTCGGATTTTCATCAATAGAGAAGCTTTTTATTACAGAACCTGTATAATTTCCTATTCCTGTAACAGTAACCCTTCCATATCCATGGAAAACATTATTTGCGTAAGAAAGAGTATAATCAGTACCTTCTGTTAATATCTTTCCAGATCGTGTAACGGTTACAGTTGGTATTATTTCTTCACCCGTAAAATAATATGAATCCTTATCAAAAGTAACAGTTGAATAAGCTATATTAACAGCATTAACAGTTACTCCAATACTGTAGCTGTTACCAGAAGCAACAGATGGTATAAGAGTAGCTGATCCGGTTCCTGCAGCTGTTGCAACCGAATTAGATATAGATACAACAGATGCTGAAGATGACGTCCATTCTGAAATGGATGATACAGTAAGGGGCTGTTCAAATGGATAATCTTCATCATCATCTATAGTTGTAATTTCGCATATATCTGATAAATCAAAGGTGTCACCATAATACAGAGAAGTAGTAGTATCCAGATTATAATAATCGATTGAATTGCAGCCGTTATATGAATAAACACAAGCTTCTACAAGACTTCTGTTTAATGAATCAGTTAGAACATCAACACTTACTGTAGCTGTACTATTAAGAGCAGTAGTAGATGAAGCATTTGAATTAGTATATCCAAATTCCTGTACCCAGAAATGATATCCATTTACTTCCACATGAGAAATGCCTATTGAAGCATATGAAGAATTAAGCATATTTCTTCGATGGCCCTGACCACTATATGATTCATTGGTCTCAAGCCATATTTCATATGCGCCTTCTGCATTTAAGTCAGCTCCATATATAAGAATATTTTCACCATAAGATATAGTCCCATTATAGGTATAGGTATTAAAAGAAGAAGTATCTGTGGCATTAGGTCTTGCATGACTAAATTTTACTGAAATTTCCATGGCACGCTGCATGGCAATTTTTTCAAGATTATAATCATAAGTTAATGCTGATATCTGCCCAAGATTATTTACACTGCCGTCGCTGTTATATTGCCATGCATTTCCACTTTGTCTGTATTCATTAATAAGCGATAGCATAGATCTGGCATCTGTCTGATAATATAAACCGTTAAGCTGAAAGGTGGTCGTGCCGGCGGCATTAGAAATAAAAGTCATTTGAAAAGCCAGAATGACAGTAATTAAAAGCATAGAACTGCTAAGAAACGAAAGAACTTTAGAAGTATTTTTCATAATGATTTACCCCTCTGTAAAATCATAATAAAGAAAACCTATTAATATTTTACAGTTCGATAATCACCATATCAATTATAGTAGTTCGTAATTAAGAAAACTTTTATGTTGTTTATATCTTGTTTAAATTTTTTATAAACTTGACATTTTTTTCGCTAAATCTAATAATTATTCAGATTATATAAATATTGGATTCAAGGGGGAATTCAAATGACTTTAGATGCATATTTTAATCCTGACTTTACATGGCCAAAGAAATTACT
>JAILEJ010000016.1 GCA_024688095.1 Butyrivibrio sp. | reverse complement strand
TATTGGATGAAACTATTATTGTTCGTGAAAAAGGTTCTGGAACAAGAGAGATGTTTGAAAGAGATTTAAACAGTATGGGATATTCACTTTCTTCGTTTAAACGTGTTATTGAACTTAGCAGCTTTAAACTCATAAGAGAGGCTGTTTTGGAAGGCCTTGGAATCAGCTTTTTGTATAAATCTGTAATAGAGGGAGTAAAGGGCATTGATATTTTTGGTGTAGAAGGAATTGGTAATGAGCATGAATTTAATGTTGTAAGCCTAAAAAATACTCAGGCACAGCGTTATGCGGAAAGATTCGTTGGAGAAATCGGGATGTGATTATTGTTATAAAAAAACCTATATTTTTTTACGAAAATAAAATATAATTAGATGTAAGTATAAGCTTTGGATTTATGATTTTAGTACGAAAATATGAAATCATAAGGATTCCTAAAACAATTACTTTTGTAACTGAAGATGATGTTTAGAACAGTGGTGAAAGCTCACAACTATGTGTGAAGTGGTCACCAAAAGGAGAATTTGCATGGACAAAAAAGTAGTAGAGTTATTAAACGCACAGGTTAATAAAGAATTTTTTTCTGCATATTTATATCTTGGAATATCAAAGTTTTTTACTAAGCAGGATCTTCCGGGATTTGCTTCCTGGTACAAGGTTCAGGCTGAAGAAGAACAGGAGCATGCAATGAAGATTTATGATTATCTTCTTGATCAGGATGAGGATGTTAGTCTTGATCAGATTGGTGCTGTAAATATTGATTGCAAAGATGCACTCGATGCTGCTAAAGCTGCTGATAAACATGAGCATTATATCACAGAAGAAATTGTTAAGATTATGGACGCAGCAGTAGAAGCCAAAGACTACAGAACACAGCTTTTCCTTAACTGGTTTATTACAGAGCAGGCTGAGGAAGAGAGAAATTCAAAGGATATGATTGTTAAGATTGAGATGCTTGGCAATGATAAGAAAAATCTTTATCTTTTAGACAAGGAGCTTGGTGCCCGTAAATAATTATATTTAAAACTGCCAGTAGATGAAAATCTATTGGCAGTTTTTTATTATCAGAATATTTATTTAGAAAGTATTTTTTCCACTTCACCAATATACTTATCGATAGAATCTTCATTTTTATCAGATAAGGTTTCAAGTCGCTGCATGTATTCATAGAAGGATGCAGTAAACTGATGATTTGATACAATAAAGGCATAGGTTGGAGCGGAGGCACTGGCTATAAGTGTATCAGCTTCAAGGTGCGTAAATAATAATATGGAACAGGGAAATGCATCAGAGACAAGAACTTTATAGTTCTCATATTTATCAACATATTTTTGCATTTCTTTTAGATTTTCCATATATTCTTCCGGCAGATAATAGTACTCTGTATCTGACATCATATCAGAAAGAGGAATAGGAATATTTTGGCCGGCTTTTATAGCCGATAATGGCATTGTCAGAAATTCTGTAACATTTCCTCCATTTTCAAGCACATTTATAATATCATTCTTCATTTCCATAACACGTTTAAGAAGTGAGTCATCACCTGATCTATCAGATATTTTACTGGCAGTAGAATCAGGCATTGTCCAAAGAGATGGCACTGGGTGGGCAACCATGTATTTTCCATGAATTTTTTCATCGCTTATCATCTTTTGCATAAAGTCCCCTTTTCTTACAGAAGAGTATGTCTTCATAAGAGGTTTGCAAAGACTGAAATAATTGTCATATTCTTTTTTCAAAGACGATACAGCCTGTTCATCTTTAATATAGAAGTTAGACATTTCTTCAGTATGATCTCCAACTGATGTGGAAATAACAGCAGAATCTCCCTCAGCTATAAACAGTGATCTATGGTAAATATTATCGCGCATTAGAGGATAGTAAAATGGCTCAATTGAACCCGTTGCATATAAAGGAAGCCATTTGCGTATTGCCTCCATCATTTCATAAAAATCTCTGTTAATTGTATGAATTATCTGTATATGTGAGCCTGTTTTCATAAGGTACATTAATAGCATTGCCCACTGTTTTGCAAATTCAGGACTTTCCACCAGCCATTTCATATTTTCATCAGAATAAAGGAACAGATTAAATGGCTTTTTCTGTTCTACAAGGCTGGTAAGAAAATTTATAACACTTTTCCGTTTGCCGCTATTACCATAGTATACAGACACAGGTAAGCTGTTTTCCTGCGATTTACTAATATTTGGGTGACTTGTAAGTAATGCGTCCATATTAGATGAAAACTGTGATACTGTTGTAGAAGATGAACTAACGTTATCAAGCATTTTTTTGATATCGGAGATAAAAGTTCCCACCGGATCTGAAGAAGAACCAGCTTCACTATTGTCTTCAAGCCATTCATAGAGACACAGCTCTAAAGCCTCTTTGTCAGCAGGAAGCTTTGTTTTACCAAGTATCATATGTGAGGCAGAATCCAGTTGCGCTCCATCTTGCAAAGTCTCAGCAAAAAAGGCAGCAACAGGTCTGGTAAAAGGCTGGTTTTTTGGAATACCACGATTTCCTGATCTGATTCGGCTAATATAAGAAGGATCAAAACACAATGCCTTACCAAGCGATGAATTTTTTGTTCCTGTCAGATTCATTAAAAAATCAATTTTTTCTGAAACGTTCATTCAAATATCCCCTCTTTTAAATGATTTTCAAAATATAAATAAAATTAGCTTTTTTAATTTGAATAATGACGTAAATACTTACTAATGTACAATTATCATACAATTTTATAAAGGGAAATTAAAGATAAATTTTAAAATCATGGAATATTTTATGGCATAAATCATATAAAATCTAATCATATTAATAAGAGAAAATAATAGAAAAATAATATATAATAATAATATGTTTAATAAAGAAAGAATTTTTTATCATGAATAAAACAATTTTTCATATAGATGTAAATTCAGCTTTTTTGTCATGGACTGCTGTAAAAAGGTTAAAAGACGATCCATTATCGCTTGACCTTAGATCGGTTCCTTCAGTTGTAGGAGGAGATGTTAAGACAAGGCATGGAATAGTAACTGCTAAATCAATCCCTGCAAAGAAGTATGGTATACAGACTGCGGAACCTATAAACAGTGCGCTTAGTAAGTGCCCAAAGCTTATTATTGTGCCTTCAGACTTTCATACATATCGTGAGTACTCGCATGCATTTATAGACATACTTGGATCATACTCGGAAGTTTTACAACAGGTTTCTATTGATGAGGCATTTATTGATGTTACAGAACTGGCAAATCTTGATGTTACAGATCATTTGAAAAAAGTTTTTTTGGCGGAAGATGATGTTCCTTTCTGTGTAGAGATGAAACTCAGAGAATCAGCAGAAGCAGGAGAAATAAAAAGGAAGGAAATTCTTAGACAAATAGAGTCAGATAACAGCTTTAAAGAAAAATTTCCACTTAATCTTGCAGCTGCTATAAGGTTTGAGATATTTAACAGGCTGGGATTTACAGTAAATGTTGGAATATCAAATAATAAGCTGCTTGCTAAAATGGCAAGTGATTTTGCAAAGCCGGATAAAACGCATACACTTTATCCTTCAGAAGTTCCTGACAAAATGTGGCCTCTTGATATTGGAGATCTTTTTGGCTGCGGAAAGAAAACTTCTGAAAGATTGCGTTCTATTGGAATTAAAACAATAGGTGATGCCGCGCATTACGATCCTGTTGTGCTGATGTCTCAGCTAGGAGAAAAATCCGGAGCATATATTTTTCAAAGTGCCAATGGAAAAGGTTCAGACATAGTTCATACTGAACGTGAAGAAGCAAAGAGTTACTCAAATGAAACAACGACTTCAAATGATATTACTTTTGCAAATTATGAGATTGATATGCCTCCTATAGTAAGACGTCTTTCTGAAAAGGTTTCGATGAGAATGAAGCGTGATGGAGTATATGGTGGTACAGTAAGTGTTCAGGTTAAGACTTCTGATTTTAAACGCTTTTCAAGGCAGATGCGCCTTTCGGATTCTTCAAATGATGCAGATATTATTTATTCAAATGCAATGAATCTTTTTGAAAATCTGTTAACAGGTGAAAATGGATTATTTGAAAATGATATACATATAAGACTTGTCGGAGTTGGAATGGATCATCTTGATCATGGTGAATACAGACAAGGTAATCTTTTTGACTGGATGACCACGGGTAAAGAAGAACTAAAGGTAGAACGCCAGAAAAAAGAAAAAGCTGATAAGCTCGATAAGATGGAAAATCTTATAAAAAATAAATTTGGTGATGATGCAATCCACAAAGGATTATAGAATAGTATTTATTATTGTTAATGCAAAGGAGAATTGCTATGGCAAGTAATTCAATTGATCAGGTATTTAAAATGGCTGAAGCATTATCAGCTAAGCTTCATGAATATGGAAATCAGAAAGGATTAGAGGAAAAAGTTGCAGAAGCAATGATGAATGCAACTGATCCTGATCAGAAATTTAAGGCTGATATTGCAGTAAAACTAAGTACTGTAATGTCTATGATAGATATGCTTGTTAAATATGTGAATAAACCGGTAAAACAGGAAGGTGTATTACAAAGAAAACTTGATGGATCAGTAATGCTTGATGAAACACTTGTCCCTGTAGGATCAATTGTGGAGTACTGGGAAAATGATGGATGGAAAGCTGGTAAAATCATGAAAAATTCTCAGACTAAACAGTGCCAGATAGTGGATTTGACTAATGGCAAAGTTGTAGTAGAGAAAATTGAACAGTTAAAGGGAAGAATCAGGTAAAAACAAAACTATCATAATTAATAGAATTTTAAAAGAAACTAAAAGATTTCTATGAGTTTTTAGGTTATTTTTAGTTAGTGATGTTAAGCTATAGAAGTAGAAATTAAGTATAGTTTTAAATTTATTGATTACGAGGTTGAGGAAAAATGAATAACAGAGAATCTTTAATTACAGGACTTGCAGTTGCTATGGGACAGGGCGAAGCTCTTAAGACTAGATATGATAAGAATAAGTATGATGCATCTACAGGGACTATTCTTTGCAATGGACATATTATTAAAAGCCAGACTATAGAGCAGGCAAGAATGTTTTTTGATGAACAGAGAAAAAAGTATCAGGCTCAGATTGATAATCTTCAGGGTGCATATGACATAATGTGTTTTTACGAAACTGCAGTACAGGCTATAGAGATGATGCAGGAGCAGTCTCTTGTACATGGCGGTAAGGTTGAGATAAAGAGTAGACGTATTTCATAATTGTTTATAGTGACATAGATATAGTAGCGAATCGATTTATAAAAATCGATTCGTTTTTTTTATATATATTTTGTGCAATTTACTTTTTATTTACCAAAGGGGATTATCTTCATATCATCAAAGCAGCAAACACCATAAGAAGTAGTTATATGGAGGAAATTGATATGACAGG
>JAILEJ010000488.1 GCA_024688095.1 Butyrivibrio sp. | reverse complement strand
CCATTAGCAAATAAAACGCGCTTATATCCTTCGTTCACTTCCATAAATCCCGAGTAAAAATCTACGTTTTTACCTTTTTGCTTTATTGCTACATATTTTGCAAACCATTTAATTGCTTGTTCTAACTTTTCAATATCAATTGAAGTATTCCCTGCTCCCATTTCATCATATACCTCTGCTCACAATTTCATTTAACTCATTTTCGGCATTTTGCATTTTTGCCGAATTTTAATCAAATATTAAATGTACTGTGCCATTTTATCTTATAATATCACTCTCTCTTAAAAACCTAGACAATGGCGCTTTTTCATCTGTAATGAAATATAAATACTGTTTTGATCTTGTCATTGCTACATAAAACAGTCTTCGTTCTTCTTCAATATCCATTGCTAACTTAGCAGGCCACTCTCCTTCATAAGGTTCTAAAATAACAACTGCGTCAAACTCTTTCCCTTTTGATCTAGTTGCGGTCAATAAATGTACTGGTACTTCCTCATCTTTTTTATATCCATTTCCATATCCTTCTCTATTAAAATCTCTACAAATCCTAGCTGTTGTTCTTGCATTAACTAAAGCCTGGCAAAATAATCTAAAATCATTTCCATAATCTAACGACAACTCTGCAAGTCTATCTAACTGTGGATCTTTATAATGATTATCAACTTCAGCCTTTGCATAGTCTCTTTCAAATCCATGAAACTCGTTTTTTAACACCTCAATATAATCAAATATAGTTTTCGCTTCCAAGGCATGCTCAATCGCTAAATAGTAACTTTTCATATCATATTTATGAATTTTTCCATCATATTCTTTCAGCATTTGTAACGCATCCTTAAAATTGTATGGATGTTTTTCATTTAAGTACTTTTCCAAATTACTATACGCTGTCAACTTAGAACCATACTTTGCAAATCTGCTACAAACCTTAATCAAATCACCTACCGGATCATCATTGTCGAAGCTGTTAGCCCTATATATTATACGTGTAATTTCTAGAAAATCTGACATTGCTTGACCCTCAAAAATATCCAGATCCGCATCTATGTTATAATTGATTCCATCCCTATATAATAGTACTTGATAAGGAAATAACGATACTTGCTTTCTTCCTATCAAAGCGATGTGCTTACAATTTTTTTCTTCAATAAGTTCATGAATAAGCTTAACTGTTGCGTCAAACGAAGTTTCTCCTCTTTTTGGCTTAATAACCTTAATTGTCGCTCTTCCTTTTGCAACAGATTCCATTTTTTTATTTACACGAGAAATATTTTTAGAAATAAGTGTATTTGCGTGATTAACAATTGCTTTAGGACACCTATAATTCTTTGTTAAAGTTACTGTAGAAAAGTCATTTTCAAAATACTTCTCAGGATTAAGTATGTATTCCGGAGACGAACCTCTCCAACCAAAAATTGCCTGATCATCATCCCCTACTATTGTTAAGCTAACTGGCTTTTTCCCATTTCCATAATAAGTGATAATACTTTTTAAAAGACTAATATCTAACGGGTTTACGTCCTGAAATTCATCTACTATAACATGAGAATACTTTCCCATCCCTTTTGCAAATTGCTTCAATTCTAATTTTTCATCCAAGTAATGCTTTGCCCAATATTTTTGATCTTCCATGGTAAATAACTTATTTTCTTCTAAATATTTCACTGCCTTTTTCCAAAAATCAAAAAATTGTTCATCGATTACTCTATCAACCGAAATCCCATTATCTTGTAAATACTCAGAGTATAATGCTATAGCATCCTCATATTTTTTTAATAATCCAATTTTATTTAGATCCTTTTTATACCTTCTATATTGAGGGATTGTCATATTGTGATTAAAGCCAAGCCCCTTCATAATATCAATTAAATCAATTATTCCCTCCGCTGTCTTATATCTATGTTTAGCCTTTTCCTCAAAAAGCTTTTTAACAACTTTCTTGTCTATATTAACTAGATGGGTCATTACAAGATTTCTTCTATCATGAACATCATCTACAATTTTTACGTCTACCACATCGGGATGGTATGTTTTTACTTGTTCCCATCCCCACGAATTTAATGTCCTGACACTTGCTCGAATCGCTGCAAACTCCGGCTCCATTAATCTTTTTTCAATTTCAATCGAGGCAGATTTTGTAAAAGTAACTATTAAGAAAAATGGCAAATCTTTCCCATTCTTTATACATGAATCTGTTATTTTTTTGCATCTCCAAAGTATTGAATAAGTCTTACCTGTGCCTGCGGGTGCAAGCAATCGTACATTTTTTGTTATGGATATTTTATTTGTTGAACAAAATGAATTTTGCTCATTATTCAAGCTGCCTGTTATACCGGTTGGTATATCTAGTTTTTCAATTTTTTGGAGTTCTGCAGCTTTAACAGCTTTTTCGCATTCCTTTAAATATATAGTCTTATTTTCAACATCAAATTTTTGGCAATCATAATCATTAAACTGTATTTGATATCCTTTATTGGGAATCTTAAAGACAGAAAGTATAAACTTATCATCCTTTGAATGCGAAAGTCCAATCGTCATATCCTCTTTTCTAAATTTTAATTCTGGGTCACATTTCACCATCTCTCTTTGAATATCTATATATAATTTTGCTAGTTCCTCATCTCCAAAGTAATCTGTCATATACTTTTCTGCATTTATTGGTTGCATGAGTAATTCCGGAACATATTTGAATTTAATGTTATTATTAGCCATTACTTATTTCTCCAAATAACTATTGTTAAACAAAATCGTTGCATTATCTCTCATCTACAATATAGCGTATTCCAACCAATCGTTTACCTGTACTTTTATATCCACGCAACCATTCTCTATCAGCTTTCCACCTAGAAACAGGTACTTCCATACTCTGCATTAATTCCCTTGTTTCTATAAAACAATTTAAAAGGTAAAGAACTTCACTTTTTTTCATCAAACCACTTTCAATAACATATTCAATAATTTTATGTCGTACATCTTCCGAGAGATTATCTTCCTGTCCAACATTATATCCCGCTATATGCAATAAACTTTCCGGACGCAAATTAGCACCATAGTTACTTTCACTTTTAAACTTTTCAAAAGAATCTGATGTAAAGACCTGACACATTAATTTTCCTCTTCGTCTCAGGATATTATACTCTGCCTCATTGATATAATAAGCTTTACATTCATTGCAATAATAAGCATTAACAGTATATTGCTGCATACCACATGCGCTAGAATATACATAAATGCTAGCTTTTATTTCTTCGTAATCATGGTCATTACTCTCACAATCTGACATATCATCATGAATTACAAACTTTCTAAAATCAATTAGTTTCTCTTTTACTTCATTATCTGAAGAAAACAGTTGTTTTTCAGGTAATTCTGCTTCAGGATGGTTTAGTTGATATTTTAAATCAGCATAAAGTTCTAACATCTCCTCTTTTGATAAAGTAAAGCCTTTTAATGGTTCACCTTCAAATGACCATTTTCTAATATCATATTTAGGTGGATTATTTCCCCATTTCATATAATTCACTTGAATTTCATCATACTGCGTTTTTATTGTTGATAGATTATCAATTATTTCATACTTTAAATTCCCCACTTTTAACTCTCCAATCAATTCTTTTACATCAAATAATACTGCATCAATTCATACTTCAGCTCACTACCCTCTTCAAGTTTTTCCATCCTATACTATCATTTTCAACCGGTGACATCTTATCACCAGTTGACTTTTAAACTAGTTGGTCGTACTTATCAGCCTTACCCCTAGCTTTATCCACAGGATACTTTGCTTCGTTCTGCGACATCTTCATATTGATGATTTCATCCTCATCAAAGCCTAACTTATCAACTAAATTCTGGCAATAAACCATGACATCTGCCAGCTCTTCTTTCACATGCTGCTCATCATAATTATCATCATCCCACTGGAAGCATTCCAATAATTCTGCTGCCTCTATGACAATTGACTTTGCAAGATTTGCAGGTGAATGGAACTGATCCCAATCACGATCTTCTGTAAATTTTCTAATTCTATCTATTGTTTCCTGTTTCATAGTCATCCTCTATTCCAAGCATTCTTTTAAATATTCAGCCAAATTCTTATCTGTACAATATACATAGCAACCTTTCATTCCACGAGTCATCAAAGTTCGATAAGTATTTTTTATAATTTCATCAGCCTCTTTCAGTGCTAATTCAGGATTCTCTTTATATAATTTCTTAATACCCCTTAAAGACTGATCTGTCTTAGCTCGCTTTGTAAAATCTGTAACTATATGACCATCTTCATAACGCATATCATCACCAATGATGACGCCTGCATAATCAAACTCTAATCCTTGAGATGTATGTATACATCCAATTTCATTGACTGAACTTTCATCAATGGCAAATGTAGATGTATTTGCCAAATTCCAGCTCATTTCAAAATCACCAATCTTGATATCGTGTACATTGGTATCATTTTGTCCTGCCTTTATCCATGGCCAGCAATATCCTGCAAGTATACGTGCACGGTTTGAAGGTTTGTTTCTCTCGATAATCAAATCTCGCACTTCATTTGGCGAATCCACAATCCGAATATCATAATCGATATCTTTCATATCCCAATTTGCTGTCTCTCGAATTTCTAAAACTTCATCAAGCCAAGCCAGGTATCCATCAGAACCATTACATCTAAACTGAGATAAAAGCTCCATTTCTATTATTTCAGAATCTTCTTGCTTAGCCCATTTATGAATCTCTGAAACCGTTCCAATATCACTCAATGTAACTCGCTGACTCTCATCAATGAAG
>JAILEJ010000253.1 GCA_024688095.1 Butyrivibrio sp. | reverse complement strand
TGTAAACAAGGGATCAGGAAAAAGCGTAGAGGAGTTTTTGTTATCTATAAATAAGAAACAGAAAGTGGAATTTGTTCCTGAAAAGGAAGAGATTTTTATTGAGATGCCAAGTCATTCTTCAGATAATATTCTTATATTAAGTAGAGTTGGCTGGGGATATACACATCTTGAGGTGGTAACTGACGGAGACTTTCTTACAAGTACAAGTAGTGTTCTCACTGGAACAGATTTTCAGGGAGATATCTGCCATTTTCATTATCAGATTGATAATGAAATGCTTCATTCCGGTAATAATTATGGAGCACTTATATTTTCTAACGAGTATACAAGGCTTGTTGTCAAAGTAACGGTTAACAATTCTTACTTAGATGAAAAACCATATACTGACTATAGAGAAAAGAAAGACCTTCTTGTACAGCTCATCAAGCAGTATGAACATTTCAGGGAAAAGAAAAACGGATCAAGAGTATGGCTCGCTGAAACCGGTAAGATAATATCAAAAATGAGTGTTGTTGATCCTGATGATATTGTATTTAGGCTTTATTCTGCACAATATTATATTACAGCAACACGTGTAAATGAAGGACAGCGCATACTTGATGATGTTGCTGAAGAATTAAATAAGGGAAATAATGTTTCGGATTCCATATATGCTTATTATTTATATCTTACGACTTTGGTCAGCAGAGAGAATGCATATATAAATGAAGCCGCTATTAAGATAGAAAATATATATAAAAAGGATCCTTCAAACTGGAGAGTTGCATGGCTTTTGCAGTATGTTTCAGAGGAATATCTGAGTAGTGATTCTCTTAGATGGGAAATGTTTAGCAAACTTTTTGATTATGGATGCAGAAGTTCGATAATTTATCTTGAGGCGCTGAATATTCTTTCTGGTGCGCCTTCATTATTGAACAAGCTTGGAAATTATGAACTTTTTATACTGGAATTTGGGGCAAGAGAGAATATTCTTTCTCCTGCAGTCATTGATCAGATTGTATATCTGTCACACAGAGAAAAGGTCTATTCAGATAAATTATACAAAATACTTGCTAAATGCCATGAAATAAAGCGTTCGGATGAGACAACAGAGGCTATTTGTGTACTTCTTATAAAGGGGAACAGAACAGATAAAGAAGCCTTTGAATGGTATGCGAGTGGTATTGACAGAGAACTCAGGATTACCAGACTATATGAGTATTATATGATGTCAATATATAGGGATGACAGTGGTAAACTCCCGCGAGAGATTTCCAAGATGGTTCTTATGTATTTTTCATATCAGAGTGACCTTGATTATGAACATAATACAATTCTTTATAGATATATTCATGAAAACAGGGAACAATATCCTGAATTATATGAGACATACAGACCAAGAATTGAAAAGTTTCTTATGGACCAGCTTGATAAGGGCAGGCTTAGCAGGGATTTGATCTACTTATATAAAAATATTGTTTCGAAGCAGATGATTGATGCTGGAAATGCTTCAAATATGCTTGCTGTGCTATATGCATATGAGATAAAAGTAGAAGATGACCGTATTCATAAGATGCTTGTTATCTATGAAAAATGTGCAGTGGAAATTGAGTATCCAGTCAGAGATGGTGTATTATACGCTCCTTTATACGGGTCAGATTATGCTATCCTGTTTGAAGATGCAGCAGGAAACAGATTCTATTCCTCTGTAAAATATACATTGACCAGGTTGATCAATGGCGGGGATCTTGCTGATTATGTCATTCCTTATATTCAAAAGGGACAGGAAAATGTAGATCTGTTTTTGTGTGAACTTGGAAAAGATGCTTATAATATAACTCTCGAAAATGTTACAAGATACAGAGAGCTTCTTGAGTCAGACATTGTAAGAGATAGAAACAAAAATGAGATAATGCTTAGTCTCATAAGATTTTATTATGATAATGACTTTACCAGGCAGCTTACGGAATATCTGGAATTTATCGAGTTTGATAAGGTAAGCAGCAAGGAAAGGAACCAGCTTATAGAACTTATGGTCAATAATGGAATGTATGATAAAGTTATTGGCTGGGTTAGACGCTATGGCATCTGTGGCATAGATCCTAAAATAATGGTACGACTATGTGACAGGCTGCTTGACAGGAATAAATTTGGAAATCACGAGAATGACACACGTGTCGCATTCGGAGTTTTTGCAAAAGGGAAATATGATGAACAGCTTTTAAAGTTCCTCGTTGAAAATTATGACGGAAGTGTCAGAGAGATGAGGGATATTTGGAAAGTAGCACGCACGTATGGAATAGATGTATATACTCTTAGTGAGAAAATGTTAGTTCAAATGTTATATAGTGGCGCATATGTCGGAGAGAAAACCAGCATCTTAAGAGAGTATATTAAAGGCGGTTCAAAGACTAAGATTGAAAAAGCATATCTGGCACAATGTGCTTATGATAGTTTTGTCAGAGATGTTATTACAGATGGATATATTTTTGACCGAATTGGTAAATTATATCTTGAAGGCGAGGATTTACCTGATGTATGTAAGCTTGCATATCTTAGATATTTCTCAGAGCAAAAGGCTGACATGGGTCAGAACATGGAAATAAGCAGAAGATTTCTTGATGATATGGATGCTAAGGGCGTTTATTTCCAATTTTTCCAAAAATATATTACAGATTCATCAAATATGAACAGACTGTCTGATCAGACAATATTTGAGTATCGTACAAAGCCTGGAATGAAGGTTGTCATTCACTATATGATCAGTACAGAAAGAGAAGCTCTTGATACAAATTATAAGAAAATAGTCATGAAAGAAATGTATGATGGTATTTTTGTGGCTTCATTTGTGCTGTTTTTTGGAGAAGAACTTCAGTATTACATTACAGAGGGTGATATTGCTGATGATGAAACAGGTGAAAAGAGCAGACTGACTGAAAGCGGAACAATTTCAAAGAATGATATTGTTCAGAACACATATTCAGACAGGTTTACAATTATTAATGACATAATGATCGGTGAAGCATTGCAGGATTATGATACTGTGGATAATCTGATGAAAGAATTTCATAAGAAGAGATTTATGAGCAAAAAATTGTTTCTTGCAGTTAAATGATAATGTGTGATGATAGAACAGGATATAGTTATATGTATTTGAAACGAGGGGGATTATATGTTATTTGCTTCGGGAAATAATAGGCATTATGTGCTTGGATATGATATAGGTGATGATGTATCTCAGATTAGTTATATGGCAATGGACGCTGATATGCCTGAGACTTTATCTATTCTTGCGGGCGCTGAATTATATAACATCCCTACAGTTTTGTGTAAGAGAAATGATGTTAATCAGTGGTTTTATGGAAAAGAAGCTATAAAACACGCACAGGGAGATGATGGAATTCTTATAGATCATATCTTGTTAGCTATAAAAGAGGGAAAGAGAATAAATGTAGATGACAAGGATTTTGATCCGGTTACGTTGCTTACCTTGTTTATAAAGAGAACATTGTCATTATTGTCAATGGAATTATCCCTTGAATATGTTGACGGGGTAATGTTTACAATGGAAGGCCTTAATCACAGGATGATACAGGCTTTTAAAACTGTATCTGAAGGGCTTGGCCTTAAGAATGCAAAGATTTTTTACCAAAGTCATGAGGAAAGTTTTTTTAATTATATGATTTATCAGCCTGATGATATGCTGAGGCATACTGTTTTGGCTTATGACTATAATTTTGGAGCCATGAAGGTGTATAGGATGAAATTTAATCCTGTCACTAAACCGGTAGTAGTAACTATTGATTCTGGTTCCCATTTAAATATGGAACTTCCAAAACATTCTATTCCTGATGATCCTGTAAAAAAAGGCGAGACTATAACAAAGCTTGACAATGATTTTTATGAGATAGTTGAAAAAGAGTGCGAAGGTAAGATAGTAAGTTCGGTATTCCTTTTGGGTGATGGTTTTAGAGATGGATGGACCAAAAAATCTTTGGAATTTCTGTGTAAGAAAAGAAGAGTTTTCCAGGGAAACAATCTCTTTAGCAAAGGTGCCAGTATTGCGGCAAGAATAAGGCTTGAAGAAAAGAGAGAAGAAACCAGCAGGTATGTATATCTTGGAGATGATAAGCTTAAAGCTAATGTTGGGATGAAGATTCAAAAACAGGGTGTAGAATGCTATCATGCACTTCTCGATGCAGGAGTTAACTGGTTTGATGCAAGTACAACTCTTGAGGCTATAATAGAGACAGGAAATAAAATATCATTACAGGTTGTACCTCTTACAGGTGGAGGATCCAGAACTGTTAATATTATTTTGGACGGCCTTGATGAGAGAGAATCACGTACAACAAGAATACTTATGCATATGAATATGGTGTCTGCTACAAGACTAAAGGTAATGGTCAAAGATCTTGGATTTGGAGAAATAGTGCCATCTTCAGAAAAAATATGGAATGAAGAATTTAATGTTATTGATTAAGGGTGAAAATGAGTAAACTGATTTTATGCACCGGGGCATATGCTGAAAAGCCATATTACTGGGAAAAAGTAGGAAAAAATATATATTCGATAGAAGAGCTTTGTTATCTTGTCATTCATAATGCTTTTTTGATTGATTCAGATTCTTTTGACGAAGAAATGATCAACTGGATCAGTGATGAGTGTAAGCTTAAAAAGCTTGCGGAAGAACTTAGAAGCATGCTGGCAAAGAAGTGCTCTCCGGCCTCAGTCGCAGGGACATTGCTTGAATATGTAAGATACGGAACTGATGAAGAAATTGCTAAAGCTCAGGAAATCATAAAAGAAAACTCAAGTCTAGATGAATTTCAAAAGAAAATGGCAAGAGCTGATTATCTGCTTAAAAGTGGATCTTATAAGCAGGCACTTAATGAATATGATGCTGTTTTAACGGGGGATGTAAATATTGATAAAATGACACGTGCCAAGATTGAGCACAACAAAGGTGTTATTTATGCAGGCTTTTTTCAGTTCAAAAAAGCTGCAGAAATGTTTGCACTTGCATTTCAGGATGGAAATAGTGAGGAGTCATATCTGGAATACCTTACAGCGCTTCGTCTATATATGCCGGAGAGTGAATATATAAATTATCTTAGTGAAAATACAATTCCTAATGAAGTTGCATTAAAGCTGGAGAAGAGAATTAATGAAGCAGAGGAAATGTATGCTTCAAGTGATGATAGTAAGATGATAAAAGAGCTGTCTGATATTAGAAATAATTCAAATATAAGTGAATATAACAATAAGATTGCTGATATAGCAGGCAATCTAAAACAGGAATATAGAGGAATGGTAAGGCAAAGAAGTAAAAAACGGGGCTGATTGATGGGATTTTTTGACAGGTTTAGAAAAGAAAACAAGGTTAAAACTGAACAAAGAATGTCAAGAGAACTGGAGGACTGGAACGATATAGTCTATGCCAGGGGAAACCTTGATATGGAGGATCCTGTTCAGAGAAGAGAATATGTTGAAAACTGCCTGCAACAGATGGCTGAGGCAAGCAGGGAGCTTGATGGTCTACAGTTTGAATATAGAACTGTTACTTCTTATCTTAGGGATATGGAAGAAATTGATGCTCTTCCAATTGAGCAAAGAGCCGAAATAAACGCTTGTGCTGCAAAAATCAGGGAAAATCAGATTCAGCAGGAAGAGTATATGAGGCGCACCAGCCGAATGACTGATGAAGAATTTGAGAAGATGGAAAGGCTTCAAAAGGAAGCAAGAAGCGGCGCTGAAAAATTAAAGGAAGCAGAAAGCTATCAGAAGAAGGTCAAAAATGATTTAAGAAGGCTCGATAGTGAGCATGAAGCATATCTCTACAGGCAGGAGGAAATTGAACATTCCATAGACCTTACGGGAAAACTCATGATTACAGTTGCGGTATGTCTTATGGTAGCGCTTGTAGCTCTTTTTGTTGTTGGTAAGGTGTTGGAACTTGATGTTATATATGGATATATGGCTGCTATCTTTTTTGCAGCACTTCTTGTTGTATATATCTTTTTTAAAAACGAGGAAGCAAAAAAGGATCTTAAGCGTGTAAAAAATGACATTGTAAGACTTATTCAGTTACAAAATAAAGTTAAGATAAGATATGTCAATAATAAGAATCTTATGGATTACCTATGCCTTAAGTATGGTGTCACAAGTGCAAGAGAACTTGATAAACTTTATGATAAGTTTCTTAAGGAAAGGGAAGAACGTGCAAAACACGCTGATGCTCAGAGAAAACTTGATGAGAATCAGAAGGACCTTATATATATGCTGGGACATTATCAGATTCAGGACCCTGATATCTGGATACATCAGGTAGAAGCGCTTCTTGACCATAAAGAGGAGGTAGAAATAAGGCATAATCTTAATGGAAGGCGTCAGTCACTCAGACAGAGGATTGAATATAACAGAGATGTTGTAGCTGGAAATGCAAAGAGTGAAATCGAAGATCTTGTCAGAATGTATCCTGCATATGCACAAGAGATAATTGATATGGTTGACAGGTATGAAGAAATGTATCCGGGAATATAAATATTGCCGGACTAAGATTCGTATAGATAAGATATGTATAGATACGATATGAATATAGGCTATTGATTTTATGTTGAAATCAATGGCCTATTTTTTGATTTTATGTTGAAATCAATGTCTTATATTTTTTTGATTTTGGTTAATATTTTTATTGTCATAGATGGGGTTATAGTGATAATATATTTTCGTTGTGAAATGGGAGGGGGCTTACTGGTATATGTGGGCCCTTATTAATTTTTAAGGAGAACTTATGACCGAGCGATTTGATAAGCTGGGAGAGGAGTGCGGCGTATTCGGAATGTATGATTTCGATGGAGGAAACGTTGCGCGTTCAATCTACTATGGTCTTCTTGCCTTGCAGCATAGAGGACAGGAAAGCTGCGGTATCGCAGTTAGTGAGACTTCGGGACCTAAGGGTAAGGTGTCAAGTCACAAAGATATGGGCCTTGTAAATGAGGCTTTTTCGCCTGAAACGCTTGATAAACTGATTGGTGATATCGGCGTGGGCCATGTTCGATATTCTACTGCCGGCAGCAGTACACGTGAAAATGCACAGCCGCTGGTTCTTAATTATGTAAAGGGTACATTGGCTCTTGCACATAATGGTAATCTGATTAACGCTCCACAGCTCAGACACGAGCTTGAATACACAGGAGCTATTTTCCAAACAACTATTGATTCAGAGGTAATTGCATATCATATTGCACGTGAGAGACTTAATACAGCTAATGTAGAAAGTGCTGTAGCAAGAGCGATGGCAAAGATTAAGGGTGCATATTC
>JAILEJ010000457.1 GCA_024688095.1 Butyrivibrio sp. | reverse complement strand
TATTTTGTAAAAGAGCATGGAAAGAACGGATCGTGTCTGTATTCAGATTTGGAAAGATTGTATGAAAAATAATGAAATATTAAAATTCATATTATAAACAATAAAAAGCTTACACCGTGTCAGGTGTAAGCTTTTCTGTATTCTGAAGGTGTAACATTTTTTGACTTTTTAAAAGCTTTTGTAAAGGTATATATATCTGAATAACCTACAGCAAAAGCAATATATGATATAGGCTGGTCTGAATGGAGAAGAAGCTTTTCCGCTTCATTCATTCGATATGATAGAAGATAGTCTTTTATTGTGGAACCTGTAGCATCATGGAAAAGCCTTGATAAATAGCTTCTGTTTAAATTGCATGCAGCAGCTATTTCATTTACATGTAGTGGTTCAGAATATTTAAGCTGAATATATTTTATTACTGTATGTACATATTCCAGTTGAAGACTTTCGGGAGAATTTCTGTCAACTTTTGAATGGGAATTGAAATAATCCAATAGCTCATACATTTTGGCAAGTGAAGAATATTCTCTTTCATAACAGTTAAAGAGTTGTTCCAGTATCTCAATAAAATGGAGATATTGGTCTCCATTATTATCTACTATATCAAAAACAGGATTATCTTCATTGATACCTGCATCTTTTAATGCTTCGAGAAATAGTGTGCCACCGATGTGCAGCCAGCAATAATTCCAGGGATCATCCTGGTCAGCTGCGTAGTAAGCGCGGACTCTTGGTGGGATCAAAAAAATCTGTCCCTGATGAACCTTGTGTTCTTTGTCCTTTATGATCAGTTTGCCTTTTCCGGATTTGACATAGTGAATAATTCCTCTTGGCCTTACGATAGGACCATATGAATAACCAGGAGTGCATACATAGGAACCTATTTCATACAGGCAGACATCAGGATTTTTGTCATAATCCAGAAAAGCACAAAAATCAAAACCTACACCATTATCATCAGGATTAAATCTCATAATAATCGCCTCACAAAAAGAATTTAAAAATATAGTAAAACATCAATAAAAGCCTTTAAAATAGAGAATTTAAATAAAAAACACCAGTTATTCATTCTGATAAATGTCACAAAATGACAAATCATAATAACATAATAACATTTTTATAAGACGATATAAAGAATAACATATATCTTGTCAAAAGGAATTGCAGTTTCTTAAGTAATATCGAAAAAGTTAATATTGTAAGGTTTTATTGGATTAGATTGTCCGGAAAGGGAGGCAACATGAAGAAAAAATTGTTAGCGGTAATGATGTGTATGACAGTTACAGCAGGTCTTATTGGATGTGGTTCTGGTACAGAAACTGATAGCACACAAACAACTGAAACAGAGACAACTGAAACAGAGACAACTGAAACAGATACAGCAGAAACAGAATCAGTAGAAGCTGATGCTTCAGAAAAAAGCTACACAACAGATAAAATCACAATAAATATATGGGATAGTAATCAGCAGGCAGGACTTCAGGAAATTGCTGATGACTGGACAGCACAGTCAGGTGTTGCAGTATCAATAGAAGTTATTGATTGGGATAACTATTGGACGCTTCTTGAAGCAGGTGCTTCAGGCGGCGAGATGCCAGATGTATTCTGGATGCATTCAAATACAGCACAGATGTATATGGAAAATGATATTCTTCTTGATCTGACAGATTATATTGCAGCAGATTCATCAATAGAGGAAGAAAATTATTACGAAGGCGTATGGGCTCTTTATAATAGCGATGGCAAACAGTATGCGCTTCCTAAGGATCATGATACAATAGCACTTCTTTATAACAAGGCTATTTTTGATGAATATGGTGTTGAATATCCTACAGATGACTGGACATGGGAAGATATGTACGAAGCTGCAAAAGCTATAACGGAAGGATCAAATGGTGAAGTTTATGGTCTTGCAATGAATACTTCAAATAATCAGGATGGCTGGTACAACCTTGTATATGACTATGGTGCAGAGGTTATTAATGAAACACATGATGGAACAACAATTGGTTCTGATGAAGGTAAGGCTGCTATGGAAATGGTAAGACAGTTACTTACAGTTGGTGCACCTCAGTCTGTAGTTGCTGAAACAGGTACAGATTCATTGTTCCAGTCAGGACAGGTTGGAATGATCACACAGGGTTCATGGATGATCAATTCTTTCTATACTGCCGAGAATCATGACGATTATGCATGGGCAATGCTTCCTTATGCAGATACAAATGGAAATGGATCATGTGATGAAGGTGAGCGTTATTCAGCATATAACGGACTTGGATGGGCAGCAAATGCAAATGTTGAAGATCCACAGGCCTGTTATGATCTTATTGCATATTTCTGTGCTGAAGAAGGTCAGACTAAGCAGGCAGAACTTGGTGTAACCATGGGTGGTATGAAAGGCGTATCAGAAGCATTTGCCAGCGCTTTTGAGGGAATGGATGTATCAGCTTTTACAAGAGCTGAAGAAGAAGGAGACTTATTCTTCCGTCCATATACAAGAAATACAACTGTTTGGGAAGATAAGCTTCAGCAGGCAGGAGGATTCCTTGATGCATGGCAGAATCCTGAAGATGCTGATCTTATGGCAACCGCATGCGATAACGCTCAGAAGATAATAGAAGATGCTATAGCAGCAGAATGATAATTAAAACCAGGTAACTCTTTATTAGCTGTGAAAAACCAAATGTAAAGGCAGGCGGGTTTTCACAGCTATAATAATAGGATGATTCGGTTAAAGGAATATTATAAAGAGTAATGATTTTTGCTCTTTATAATAATATGGAAGGACAATAATATGGGTAAGAAAAAGATGACTCCATCGCAAAAACGTCAGGCCATATGGGGATGGTTATTTATAACACCTACGATGCTGGGACTTATAATATTAAATTTCTATCCCGCAGTTAACACGGTATATCAGGCTTTTTGTAAGACTGGAGATTTTGGAAAGGGAAATGTATTTGTAGGCTTTAAGAATTTTCAATCGGTTCTTACATCGGGTGAGACATGGCAGTCTCTTTGGAATACAGTTAAATATGCAATAATAGAGGTTCCACTGGGAATAGTGATTGCGCTTGTTCTGGCAGTACTTCTTCAAAAAAAGCTTGCTGGAAAGACTATATTCAGAACACTGTTCTTTTTACCTATGGTATGTGCTCCTGCTGCTGTGGCTATGGTTTGGAAATGGCTTTATAATCAGCAGTTTGGTCTATTGAATAATCTTTTAAATACAGATATAGCCTGGATATCAGATCCGGATATAGCCTGGATAAGTGTAGGAATAATTGGAGTATGGTCAATAATTGGTTATAACATGGTTCTGTTTATTGCGGGATTACAGGAAATTCCTAAAGATTATTATGAAGCTGCAGAGATAGACGGTGCATCTGGACTCAATCAGTTTTTTAATATAACAGTACCACTTCTTAGTCCTACGACATTTTTTATAGTTCAGACAAGAATTATCGGAGCACTTACTGTATTTGATCTGATGTTTATGGTAATGGATAAAACTAACCTTGCACTTAATAAGACACAGTCAATTGTATATCTGTTTTATACCTATGCATTCACAAATAGTAACAGAGGTTACGGTGCAGCTATTGTAGTTGTTTTGGTTGTGTTCATTATGATAGTTACATTTATTTTACAAAAGCTTGAAAAGAAACTGGTATTTTACAATTAAAAGGGAGAAGATCTATGGATAGTATGAGTAAAAGATATGCAGTAAATAAATTTTTTACATACATTGTTCTTATCGTTATGGCAGTTATTATGCTTGTCCCTTTTGTGTGGATGATACTGACTGCACTAAAAACGAATCAGGAAGCAATTTCGGTTAACCCATTTTATATATTGCCACATAATGGGTGGCACTGGTCTAATTTTGCAACTGTATGGAAGAGTTATAATTTTATTACTTTATATAAGAACACAATTTTATTTATTTTGTTCAGAGTTATATGTGCATGCCTTACAGCAACGATGGCAGGTTATGCATTTGGAAGACTTGAATTTCCTGGAAAAAAATTAATGTTTTCACTTGTGCTTATACAAATGATGATACCTTCTCAGATATTTATAATTCCACAATATCTGATGGTTTCAAAGCTTCATTTGCTAAATACTACAGCTGGTCTGGTATTTCCTGGTCTCGTAACAGCTTTTGGTACATATCTTTTGAAGACAAGTTATCAG
This sequence comes from Butyrivibrio sp., assembly GCA_024688095.1. GTDB lineage: Bacteria > Bacillota > Clostridia > Lachnospirales > Lachnospiraceae > Butyrivibrio. Next base: position 3,389 of record JAILEJ010000457.1, on the reverse strand, counting down.
GGACTGCCCAAAGATCTCGAAGAGGCGGCAGCTATAGATGGATGTAATATAGGACAGACATTTTTATTTATAATGCTTCCTTTGACTCGCTCAGCAATGATTTCACTTGGTATTTTTACGGCATTGTTTGCATTTAAAGACCTCATGTGGCCAATGATTGTGTGTAGTAGTGCTGAGACTACATCTCTTAGTGCAGGTCTTGCAAAGATGCAGGGGCAGTATGGCAATGATTATCCTGCAATGATGGCATCAGCTGTACTTGCAATTGTACCGATGATTGTAATTTATATTATATTCCAGAAACAGTTTGTAGAAGGAATTGCTACTTCTGGAGGAAAACTATAATTGGGGTGAAATAATATGTCAGTTAGATTTGATGATAAAGCTAAGATATTTTTTCTAAAGACGGATAATACTGAATATCAGATTAAGATAAATGAATATGGAATGGTGCTTCATACATACTATGGAGCGGAAACCGGAGAAACAGATATGAGTTACCTGATAAAGGAGGTAGACAGGGGATTTTCCGGAAATCCATATGAGGGAAGAAAAAAACGAGGCATTTCTGCAGATACATTACCATCAGAATATAGTACTGATGGGGCGGGGGATTACAGAGTAAATGCACTTGGAATTGTTGCGGCAGATGGAAGCCGTACGTGCGACCTCAGATTTAAGGATTATAATATTAAATCAGGTAAATATAAGCTGGAAGATCTTCCATATGTAAGAGAAGAAAATGATAAATCAGATACTCTCGAAATTGTGCTTGAAGATAAGACATTGGAGCTGGAAGTTGTTTTAAGATATGGTGTTTTTGAAAAAAAGGATATTATTACCAGGCAGACTTTAATAATAAATAAATCTGATAATTGTATCACTTTAAATAAAGCATCCTCCATGTGCATGGATATGATAGATAAAAATATGGACCTTATCCATTTTCATGGTCGCCATGCCATGGAACGACAGACAGAGAGAATAAAAATAACTCATGATATTCATACTATCGGCTCAAAACGCGGTGCAAGCAGCCATCATAATAATCCCTTTGTGATTATATGTGATCATAATGCAACAGAGGATTTTGGTAATTGCTATGGTATTATGCTTATGTATTCCGGTAATCATATGCAGGAAGTTGAAATGGATCAGGCTGGAAGTATAAGGATTGTTTCGGGAATCGGAAGTAGTCTTTTTAACTGGAAGCTTGGAAAGAGCGAAACTTTTGAAACACCTGAAGTTATTCTTGCGTATAGTGGTAAGGGACTAAATGAGTTAAGTTTTCTTTATCATAGAATTATAAGAGAAAATGTATGTCCGAAGCAGTTTAGAGATATGAAGAGACCAGTACTTATTAATAACTGGGAAGGAACTTACTTTGATTTTGATGAAAAAAAGATTATTGAAATCGAGGATAGTGCGGCTGAGCTTGGCTGTGAAATGTTTGTTTTGGATGATGGATGGTTTGGCGAAAGAAATGATGATAATGCTGGCCTTGGTGACTGGAAGGTAAATACAGATAAGCTTCCAGGAGGAATAAAAACAATAGCAGACCATGCAAACTCTCTGGGTATGAAATTTGGTCTCTGGTTTGAACCAGAGATGATAAATGAGGATTCTGATCTTTATAGAAATCATCCGGAATGGGTAATTACAGATAATAACAGGAACCCTGTAATGGGCAGGAATCAGCTTCTTTTGGATATGGGAAAACCTGAGGTTGTAGATTATCTTTTTGATTCAATTTCAGAAATCCTTGATAGTGCGAATATTGAATATATTAAATGGGATTTTAACAGATCTATAGCAAATCCATATTCTGGCGGACTTGAGGCGGAATACGAAGGTGAAGTTTTACATCGTTTTATGTTGGGAACCTATAAGCTGATGGATAAAATACGAAGCAAATATCCAGATATCTTGATAGAAGGATGTTCTGGTGGAGGTGGAAGATTTGATGCCGGAATAATGTTCTATTCTCCTCAGATATGGTGTTCAGATAATTCAGATGCAATCGACAGACTTTCGATTCAGAAGGGAACCTCCTATGGATATCCTGTGAGTGTGATGGGAAGCCATGTGTCGGCATCTCCAAATCATCAGAACGGACGTGTTGTACCAATTATAACCAGAGGTATTGTAGCTATGTCCGGAACATTCGGGTACGAACTGGATCCCAGAAAGCTCTCTATTGAAGAAAAAGAGATAATTAAAAAACAGATAACTGATTTTAACAAATATTATAAGCTTATTCAGAAAGGAAGGTATTATCGCCTTACAAATGAATTCGAAGAAAAGAATTATGTTTGCTGGCAGTTTGTATCAGAGGATAAGAGTGAGTGCCTCGTTAACATAGTCCTTACTAATGTGCATGCAAATGCTGAAATAATTACTGTAAAGCTAAAGGGACTTAATAAAAATGGATGTTATATTATCGATAATAGCAGTAGTTCCTGTAATGATATGCCTTTAGAGGCATCTTTTGAAAGCAGTGGAAACTGTATAAGTTATTCAGGAAGTGCACTTATGAATGGAGGTTACTCATTTGATCCAATGTATGGAGTATATCCTGGTATGCAAATTCATTTCAAAATGAGATAAAGAAAATGTAAAAGCCTGTACGCCTTATTATTTTACAAAAGGCATACAGGTTTTTTTATCCATACTGATTATTATATTAAAGATAAATTACAAAAATTTAGCGATTTAATTCAACAAAGTGTTCATTTGCTAGTGCATCAAATCGTAAAATATGATAAATTGAAACGTAGAAACTTAGGTTATAAAAATGGTAGGAGAAAATGGTTATTATGAGTGACATGGTAGAAGTTAGATGGCATGGAAGAGGTGGCCAGGGAGCAAAAACAGCAAGTCAGCTTCTTGCAGATGCAGCTTTTATGTCAGGCAAATTTGTACAATCCTTTCCGGAATATGGTCCGGAACGTTCAGGAGCACCAATCACAGCATACAATCGTATTTCTGATGAACGTTGTCCAATACATTCCAATATCTATGAACCAAATTATGTAGTAGTAGTAGATGAGACACTCCTTGAGAGTGTTGATGTGGCAGCAGGTCTTAAGGAAGGCGGCGCTTTGATAGTTAATTCATCAAAGTCGCCTGACGAAGTAAGATCAGAAGTCAAGAATTACGATGGAAGAATATGTACTATTGATGCGAGAAAAATTTCTTTGGACTGTCTCGGGGCATATTTCCCAAACACACCAATGCTTGCAGCTGTTGTTGCAGTAAGCAGCATAATTGACAGAGAAACTTTTTTGAAAGATATGGAGGAATCTTATCGCCACAAATTCGCCAAGAAGCCTCAGGTGGTAGAAGGTAACTTAAAATGCCTCCGTATAGCAATGGACGAGGTAAAAGGA
>JAILEJ010000456.1 GCA_024688095.1 Butyrivibrio sp. | reverse complement strand
ATGGTTCCGCTTGCTGCATTTCTTGTTTTTACATTTAAAAAGCCTATAAAGGAATATAATAAAAAATTCAGACGTGAGATGGAAAATACATCAGCCAGAGTAATGGAAATGGTTGAGCTTGTACCTGTTACAAGAGCGCATGCGCTTGAAGATGAAGAAATAAATAAAATGGACAAGCAGGTTCAGATGATTGCTGAGGCAGGATACAGACTTGATATTATTCAGGCAAACTTTGGTGCTGTAAGCTGGGCATGTTTTCAGCTCTTTCAGATTGTCTGTCTTGTATTTACAGCTTTCCTTGCTATAAATGGCAAAATACAGGTTGGTGATGTGGTTTTGTATCAGAGCTATTTTACAACTGTTGTATCACAGGTTTCATCACTTCTTACGCTTCTTCCTACAATTTCTAAAGGTCTTGAATCAGTTAACAGTATTGGAGAAATACTGATGATAGAAGATGATGAGGACGATACTGGAAAACCATCAATAGAAGAAGTTAAGGGGGTTTTTGATTTTGAAAATGTTTCTTTTGCATATCCAGGTTCACAGGAAAATGTTATTGAGAACATGAATATGCATGTCAATCAGGGAGAAACAGTTGCTTTTGTTGGAGAATCAGGTGCTGGAAAGACAACAATAATTAATATGCTTATTGGTTTTATGACTCCTTCAAATGGAAGGGTACTACTTGATGGACAGGATATGAGCCAGATAAATCTTCATAGTTATAGAGAAAATCTGGCTGTTGTTCCACAAAATACAATTCTTTTTTCTGGAACAATTAGAGATAATATTTTGTATGGAACAAATGATGTTACTGAGGAAGAGCTTAACAGGGTAATTGATGAAGCTGGCCTTAGAAGTGTTATCGAAAAATTCCCAGATGGAATTGAAACTGTTGTTGGAGAGCATGGAGACAAGCTTTCAGGAGGACAAAAGCAGCGTATATCAATCGCGAGGGCTTTAATAAGAAAGCCTAAAGTGATTATTCTTGATGAAGCAACATCTGCGCTTGATGCAATTTCTGAAAGAGAAGTTACAAGTGCAATTGATCATATGTCTCATGACAGAACAACATTTATAGTTGCTCATAAGCTTGCAACTATTGAGAAGGCAGATAAGATTGTTGTTATGCAAAATGGTGTTATTGCAGAGCAGGGATCATTTGATGAACTTATGAAGAAAAAAGGGTACTTCTATAATCTTGAACAGGATTACAGAGGATAAAAATAAAAGAGAAGGGGAATAAAAATGATTCAGTTAGGTTTAAGGTTACACGATTCAGTTGATTTACCATTAGAGGAAAGATTAAAGGAAGTAAAGAAGCAGGGATTTAGCTGTGCACATGTAGCTCTTTCAAAGCTTCAGGGACAAAGCAGTGATGTATGCGCTTTGACACCAGGATATGCCACATATTTAAAAAATACATTTGCTGATGCAGGCCTTGATATAGCAGTGCTTGGATGCTATTTGAATCTTGCCTGCCCTGATCAGAACCTTTTGAAGGAAACTCAGGAAAAATATATGGCCAATATCAGATTTGCGTCACTTCTTGGATGTAGTGTAGTTGGTACTGAGACAGGAGCACCAAATAATACTTATACTTACGACAAAGAGGCATGTCATAGTGATGAAGCTCTAGGCATTTTTATAAAGAACCTTAAGCCTGTTGTAAATTATGCTGAGAAGATGGGCGTTATTATGGCAATAGAGCCTGTATATAAGCATATTGTATGGAATCCAAGAAGAGCAAGAACTGTGCTTGATGCAATAGACTCACCAAATTTACAGATAATTTTTGATCCTGTTAATCTGCTTCATTATGAAAATTATGATCAGAGGCAGGAAGTCTTTGAAGAGGCAATAGACCTCTTTGGAAAAGATGTAGCTGTTATTCATCTTAAGGACGGTGTATTGAATGGTGAAGAGGTTAAGAGCATGGGATGCGGCGTTGGAGAGATAGATCTTACAAGTGTTCTTAAATTTGCTCATGACAAAAAGCCTTATATTCAGGCTACGCTTGAAGATACAAAGCCAGAAAATGCGATGAGCTGCCTGAAGCATATTCAGGATATTTATGATTCTTTTAACTGATATATGAATTAGAAACTTAAAGCGCTCGGGAGCGGTTGTTTCCCGGGCGTATTTTTTATGGTTTATTTATAATTTTTGTCCGAAAAATTGTTATAATGATAATAGGGTTTTAAACACATTATTTAGAAAAAGGTGGCTTATATGGGACTTGTTGCATTAAAAAAAGGTGAAGTACTTCATAGAGCTGGATCAGATAAGGTTGAGACATTAGAGATTGTAATAAAAGGTAGTGTTAATGTTGCTAATCAGTTTAGTAATATAGATTTTGGAGTTGGAGGAATTTTGGGAATACCTGAAGTTCCGGAAAAAAAGTATTCTTTTACTTATCAGGCACAGGAAGACTCATCAGTATATTCATATCCTTATAAAAGTAAAGATGATATTTATAAGGTTGTAAAATCAAATCCTAAAATAGCTAATATTCTTGCATCAACTTCTATTAAGATTGCCAAAGAACTATGTGATTTGTATGACCAGAGCTTTGAAATGGTTCAGGATTATTATGATGAACTTAGGCAAAACTATACAGATTTTCCAATGCTTTGTGTTGATGCCGGGCAGGAACCAAAGGATTTTCCGGAGGTTATCTATATAACTCCTCCTGAAAAAATGAAAGTGGTAGAGGACTGGCAAAGAGATTATTTAAATTCCATGCTTGAACATGAAGCTGAGATAAAGAAGAATGTTCTTACTATATCACCAGAGATTGCAATGGGAATTGTGATGCAGACAGTTGATATTAATTTGTATGTAAAGAAAGGTATTGATAAGCTTATAGAATATAAGGATGATATTAATTCTACTGCGGCTGACTTTATTTCACAGTTCCAGCTTGTTAAGTCAAGAGTTGATGAGATTAAGAGATCATCCGGAGGAGAGGATGCATCACCGGTTGCAATTACAAATGCATTAAATACAATTTTGCAATATGCAGGTGCAAGTCCTGAAATAACAGATGCGTTCAGACTTAATATTGAAGAGTTTAAAAAATGTAAATCAAGATATGATTCCTCTGATGAAAGCAGAAAGCTTAGAAGAAATGTTGCACTCCATTATTATGATATATATGAAGCCGCATTTTTTAGGAGCCTTGAAGATTTAAATATTCCACCTGAAATTATGATGTTTCTTATGTTTGGTTTTGTGGATGAAGAGATTGCAGGAGCAGATAACACCGCAATGCTTTATAAACTAATGAAGGTTTATAAGCCTGATCCAAATGGTAAGGTAGTCACAGCTTATGAATGGCTTAAAAAGATATACAGGCTTGAAGCTGAACCATCAAGAAATGAATTTGATGAAGACTATCCAACGTCCCTTCGTACAGCTAAGCTTAGCGGAGATATAACGGCTGAGCAGGTTGAGACACTTATGTATGATCCTGTTAACAGAACTAAATTTGAAATAAAAAATCTTCTTACGCTAGGAAACAGGATGACTTTTGGAAGAGCTTCGAGCTTTGTTCCGGTTTTTGATGCTCAAAACGTAATGAAGGATCTGCAAAGTGCATATATAAATACTGAAACAATAGAGAGAATTTTAACTGAAATACGAGCGGTTGACTTTACTGTTTTTTGCAGGCAGAGCTTATATTCAAATCAGGAAATAGGTGTTTCTCAGTTATATATAAATGAAGATATTACACCATATATGATACTTATGCCAAATATAGGCAGCAGAGCTTCTCTCTGGCAGGAAATAGAAGGTAAAAAGAGAACAACACCTGCAAGAATGCTTATATCAATTTTTAATGTAGAAAATGTTGATGATGCACTTCTTAAACTATGTGGTGAGTTTAGATGGGAAATGTGTAAGACAGAACAGGGTGTTCACTGGAATGATGTTACAGATCCTTCGCTTACATCAATGTACTGTGATTATCTTCAGTTTTATAAAAAGAACAGAGCTCTTACCACAGATAATAAAGAAAAACTGCGGACAACACTTCAGAAATATAATAATAATTACAAAAATGTATTTGTTTCAGATTACTATACTTATATGAAATTTGAAGCAAATTCGTCTCCAAGACTTAATAAGCTTGCAAGGGAGATATTGTTTACATTTTGCCCATTTTCTGCTGAATACAGGGAGAAGATGTCAGATAATCCGCAGTTTGGTCAGCTTATAAGTCAGTACAAAAATAAGGTTAATGGTGCTGCAAGGCCGCTTCTTCTTACAATTAAGAAATTACAAAAGGAAGAAATTGAGATTCCTGATGTGCTAAAAGAACAGCTTGAATATTATAAGAAATAAAAATTTCAGTATATCAGATTGTATAAAGAAAAATATAAGAATGATTATGAAAAAGCCTTTAAATAATTGTTGATAAGAAATGACAATTATTTAAAAGGCTTTTTTAATTTAAATTATGTTGGGTTTAATAGAATAAGAAAATATGATATATTTTTTAAGTGTTTATTTTTTATATAAATAATTGAAAACAGGGGGCATATATGCCACATAGTATTGAAGAACTTAATAAAATTCATGAATCGGATTATGCACTTCTTGAAGAAGTTGACAGGGTGTGTAAAAAGCATAATATAAGATATTTTTTACATGGGGGAACATTTCTTGGTGCCATCAGGCATAAAGATATAATCCCTTGGGATGATGATATAGATCTTACTTTTCCAAGGAAGGATTATTTGAAATTTAAAGAGATTTTTCCAAAGGAATGCTCTGAAAATTTTAAATTTATCGATCATATGGATTATAAGGAATTTTATGATTTTATTCCTAAGATTGCTTATACTTCGCATACTATAAAAAGTAGCTACGGACATGAAGACTTTTATCATAAAAGATATTCATATATTTTACTTGATATTTTTATTCTTGACCCGGTACCAAAGTTTCATAAATTACAGCTGTTTATATTAAAGAGTCTGTATGGGTTGGCAATGGGACACAGGCCGGTAATAGACTATAAAAAATATAGTAATTTTCAAAAGATTTTTATTTGGCTATTGTCAAGCATAGGCCATATTGTTCCTTTTAAGTTTGTTGCAAGGATTTATGACAGTGTATCAAAATGGGGTAAAGAACCTTCAGATTATTCCAAAATCTTTTTGTCCAATGAGCAGCCTCATCCACATTATTGGGGACTTACATTTGATAAGGAGATGTATGATGGACGTTCTAAAGCAACTTTTCATGGAAAGGAATACGTATGTCCCGGAAGATACGATGAATGGCTTTCATATGTA
>JAILEJ010000391.1 GCA_024688095.1 Butyrivibrio sp. | reverse complement strand
ACTATAAAAAGAATTTGATCATAGCCTACGGATTAAATGATCCTGAAATGTGGAATAATCTTGACCTGGAAACTTCTATACAAAATGGGATTTCGATGCAATAGACCTTTGGCTGGAATGGCGCATGACAGATCAAATGTTCCGCCATATTTGCTTCAGGTTATTCCGGAAGGTGCACATCTATATACATGGAGTGGAAAAGAAATATATTACAGAAGAAAAAAATACACTGTCGGTCCAATAGCTTGTGGAACATGCCTGGATGTAAAACCACATTAAAGGTTAGATATTAAAGATCCGGATTTAGCATAATGCGCTTTTTTATAGCAACATGATTTTGAATAGTAGGAGGATAGTATAGATGAAATGTTTAAACTGTGGAAATACAGATCCGGAAGCATTTGAAATCCTTGAGGGTGATTTTCACTTCAGGTGCTTAAAATGTCAATCAGAAGTAAATGGATGCTTACTTACTGATGCCGAAGGAAATACAGATGTTCTCCAAATCTGGGATTTCTGGGAAATGGAAGACGATGATTATGGTAATTCAGGACCTGTAAATATGAAAAAAGTAAATCATCATAAAGAAATAAAAAATCCATACAAAAAAGCTGCTAAATATCGTGAAAAAAAGAAAGCAAAGACAATACGAAAAAGGAAGCGTAAGAAGAAATAGTAATAATATCCCAGATATAAAAATATAGAGAGAATTATATGCCAAAGTCAAAAATAATTAAATGGCTACTAGAACTTTCTCAAAATATTTTTGGCATCATTATATCCTAAATCCATTCTGCCTTTTGTAAGAACTTTGCTGATTCTTAAAATTGAATGAAGTGAATCTGATGGATATATATGGTACAACATTGAATCACCCTTTGGTTCAAGATTCAAAGGAGATCTGTTTTTTGTATCCAGATGAACAACTATTATTTTTTTATATCCTGCTTTTACAAGAGGCATATATGGAACATTATCTGTGAGTGAGCCATCAACAAATGATGTATTATTTATTGACTGCTTCTTATATATAATGGGCATAGAAGCAGAAGCCAATACTTCTGCTTCTAGCTGTTCCCTGGTAAGATATATTAGTGGTTCATATATAGGTCTGTTCCACTCGGGATCAAATTTTCCATTATGATTAATAAAGGAAATCCAGGCACGCATTGACTTACAAATATATGTTATTTTCCCCTGGGGATTAAGAATAGAATCCCAGTCATATATAGACTTATCAATTAACTGTAAAACATTATTGTCAGCTACTTTGATTGATACATTTTTTCTAAGATCATCAATAAAAGAATTCATTTTCTCATTCCAGTTCTTATTATCATGAGTTCTTTTATTTCTTGATTTTCTGTCCTCATCAGATGATGCACCGGAGAATTGAAGCAAATCATTTTTCGTAACATTGTTCCATATGTCTATAGCTTTATCCAGATCACCTTGTAAAAAAAGTAATGAATTCAATGCACCAACTGAATTACCGGCGATTCCAGTTATCTTATCCTCCAGGCCAATATCCCTAAGATATTTCCAAACACCAATTTCATAGGCACCTCTTGCTGCACCACCTGCAAATACAAGGCCATACTCCTTATTACTTATCCTGCTCAAATACTCATTCTCTAAGGCTTTTCTATAAATAGTATTAGCAAAAACCTTTTCAATTCCATGCGCTCTTACAATACCTGAAGGGTCTACCAGGTGACAATTCTTAAACCTTGAGCGCTGCAAAGTATATCCTTCTATTTCTATCTTTGGCATATTATTATATGCAAGCGAACTTAAACTCTCATGAACTGAAAGGTTTGGATAGAAATGGCGCAGTGTATCCGATATATCCGCCATATCTTCCTTGGATAAATATTTTAAAACCTCTTTTTCAGAAGCTAAATCTTCTATACTTTCTGCATTTTTCATAACATTAGTCCCTGGATAAAAATAAATAATAAAAGTATCTTTAACATATATTATACTATTGAACGATTATTTATTTTCAAAATATCTTCAATTTTTGTAATCAATACAGAACAAAATTCCAGAAAGTCTAGCATATTGATATGTACTCCTTTTATTGGTCAACTAGTAAAAGGGGTATATATCACATTATGGTTTTTCCTAATTTTCTTAGTATATACATTTTTTAAATTCACATGATTTCTATTTATTCAAGTGACAATATCTGTCTATCTAATTTCTATAAT
>JAILEJ010000349.1 GCA_024688095.1 Butyrivibrio sp. | reverse complement strand
AATAACTATATAATCAAGCTTTTTTCCATCGAGTGTATATTTAAGATTTTCAATAAAGTTCTTTGATACAGAATGATCAACTGTATCAAGAAGAACTGTTTTATCATCACTTATTACATAAGAGTTGTAAGAAACTCCGTTATCAAGTGGATAAGAATTTTCAAACAGAGATAACCTTCTGTCGCTGGCACCAATATATGTTACATCTTCATTGATTTTAATAGTATTATGCATAATTTCCTCCAAAACTGAAAATTTGTTTTAAATTATTAGCTGATGATTTAATTTTGCAAGTTTTGCATTAAATAATTGTAGCATACATAATGAGAACATAGTAGTAACGTTTTGCAATAATAGTATTTATGAGAGTATAATATAAATGCTTTTAAGATGAACCGGAGGCTTTACAATATATCAAAAGGTAAGGATCGTGAAGCTTTAGAAGCATTAAAGAATAAGCAAAAAGAGGTCAGTTATGGTTAATACAAACAGAGTAAAAAGAATTTTGGACAAGCTCTCAGGAATGGATCTGGATCAGCTCCTTATATGTGATCCTACAGCAATTTTTTATCTTACAGGAAAATGGATATTCCCGGGAGAGAGATTCCTTGCACTTATATTAAAAAAGGATTCAAAGCCGGTATTTATTATGAGTAAGCTTTTTGAATTTGCTGAAGATATAGGTGCTGAAAAGGTATATTTTGATGATACAGATGATATTATTCCTATAGTTGCAAATCATATTGATGAAAGAAAACACCTTGGAGTAGACAAGAATCTTGCAGCAAAGTTTCTGCTGCCTATGATGGAAGCAAGAATAGCATGTGGTTTTTTAAATGCATCTGTTTCAGTGGACATGACAAGAAGTGTTAAGGATGAGATAGAGCAGGAAAAAATGCGACAGGCTTCACTTGTAAATGACAAGGCAATGGAGCAGTTCAAGACCCTTGTGCGCGATGATATAACAGAACTTGAAGTAGCAGAACAGATGCTTGGAATTTATAAGAGCTTTGGTGCAAGCGGATATTCCTTTGAACCTATTGTTGCATTTGGAGCAAATGCAGCTGATCCACATCATATGCCGGATAATACAGCTTTAAAAGAAGGTGATACAGTACTGTTTGATGTTGGATGTGTTCTTGATGATTACTGCTCAGATATGACAAGAACATTTTTCTATAAAACAGAACCTTCTGGTGAAGCACGTGATGTATATGAGCTTGTAAAAAGAGCTAATCAGGAAGCAGAAGATATGTTAAAGCCTGGAATTCCTCTTTGCGAGGTTGATAAAAAGGCCAGAGATATCATTTCTGAAGCTGGATATGGACCTAACTTTACGCACAGACTGGGACATTTCATCGGAGTTGAAACACATGAGTTTGGTGATGTATCTGCGCTTAATAAAAATCTTACTGAGGTTGGAAATACTTTTTCAATTGAGCCGGGAGTATATGTTCCAGGCGGAATTGGAGTCAGAATTGAAGACCTTGTACTTATTACTGAAAATGGAAGAGAAGTTTTAAATCATTATTCAAAAGAGATTGAAGTTATTGGATAATATAAATACGGGGTTTCTGCATAGTGAGCAGAAACCCCGTTTATTTTTTATTTGAATATTTAGTTGTTTATTTAAGAACTGAAAGTCTCTTTGCAGGTGTAACATAGGAAAATCTAAGCATTCCCATGAGTACAAGTCCCATTATATAAGGTGCGTTGCTAAGCATAACGCCAAGACCTTTATCTCTTACGAGTGTATTTATATCAGGAGTATATCCATGTCTTCTAATATAATTTCCAATGTATAAAGCTATATCACTCTGCATTTCGTTTCTAAAAAAGTTTGTCATATCCCCAGTAGCCTCCTATGAGTAAAATACCATCTTTTGTGGTTGTTTTTTGTTGATGAAATTATATTACTGGAGAAATGTATACATTGTGTTAGGGAAATATAAAATATTTATAAAATCTTATAAATTATTATAAATTCTCATTTACATATATTTTTACTCTGCTTTGTATAATATCAGCAACTTCGGCAGCAGTTTTCTGACCTGCAAAAAATGCTTCTGTCTCTTCGGATATGATATTTATTATCTGCTGGTCATAATCAGATTTTGTTCTGCAGCTGTCAAGTAATTCCTGAAGAGTCTGAATCTCTTCATCTGTTATAGTATGGTATTTATACTCCCAATCGCCATAGCTGATTGTACGTTCTGAATCAACAGGAATCTTTTCTCCGTTTTCATCAAGAACATAGTTGCCGTCTACATCAGTCTGATACTTTACAGTACGGGCTTCTTCAACAATCTTGTTAAGCTGCGATTTAAGAGTTGGAATTGTAGTTGACATCTGATCATCTTCATAAGTGAGATAATATTCAATAAATTTCCATGCCACATCTTTATTTTTGCTTGCACTGTTTATACCAAGAATTCCATCTGCTTCTACATAATTTCCAATACCATCATCGCATGGATAACCTATAAATGTAGTCGGTTCTCCAAAATATCCCTGGTGTTCCTGGATGGAATCCAGTTCATACAAGTATGTGGTAGAAAGAAGCTGTTCATGCTTTTGGATTTTGACTGGTTCAGAATCTGTATCGTTATCCCAGTTATATTGAGACTGATCGATAAAAGTATTTGAATATTCCAAAAGCTTAATAAAGCTGTCAGAGTTAAAACTGCACTGACCTGTCTGATAGTTGATAAACGAATCAATATTATATATACAAAGAGTATTTAACATTCCCTGCTTAGTGCTATCTGAAAATACATTTACGTCTGGATTTGCTTCAACAAACTTGTAGAAATCATCAAAAGTCCATCCCATTTTATCACCAACCTGTGAGCTGGCAGCAAGAATAGTACGGACTATTATTGACTTTGGAAGGCCTATGAGCTGTCCATTTACTGTTCCGCATTCAATTGCAGCTTTTTGAATATCATCCATTGATATTTCAGAACTGTTTTCAATAAATGGAGTAAGATCTTCAAATACCTTTTTTTCCTGAAGAGACTTCTTATTTACATCATTAAGAAGAATTACATCAGGAGTTCCTGAATTTGATGTCAGATCATTACTAAACGACATAACTGAATTATTCCATACTTCTTCATAGTCATCTGAAATTGCTGAATTATCATAATAGGTTTTTATATTCACATGATATTCCGGATGGGTTTTATTGAATTTTAGAGCAGCACTTGATATGTAATAATTCTGATTGATCATGCCAAGTGTGATTTCCTGCCTGTTTTCTATTTCAGAATATGGAACTTTTTTTACATGAACAACACTTGTTTCTGAGACATCAAAATCTTTATAAACAACATCGAGATTTCCGTCTTCATCAAGCTTAAAGGCTCTTACATAATCATAAGAAAGGTCACAATCCATCCAGCTAAGCACTTTTTCATAGGTTTGTGTGGAAAGATCATATTTGTTCACATCAGTATCTGAAATATAAATTGTGTTTTCATCAAATATATAAAAATCATCACCCGTTGGGATATTACTATAGCTTTGAGAAACGGTACTACTCGAAGCATCGAGCAGATCAATTTTCTGACCGTTTTCTGTCCAATAATATGCATAAATTTTGCCATCTGATGACGGAATAAGTCTTATTGAACTTGCACCATCCGAAAGTGCTATTTCCTTATTGTAAGTAAGGTCACTCTTGTACTGGATTATCTTACTTGAGGATGATACATAAATATTGCCCTCACCATCAGATGCTATGGAACTGATATAAGCACTGTATTCTGCTGATGAAATATCATTAGTTACATCAGCCTGCGCAAGAAGAGTTCCGCTTTGATCATACTTTTCAAGAAAATATTCATCAGTGCTTGCTGAGTAAGAATTCTTACTTACTATTATGTTGTTATCCTTATCAACAGCAAGATAGTTATAGTAATCAGATAAAAAATTTCCAGGGCCTGATTCTTCATATTTTCCTTTGAGTGTAAATAAGTTTTCGAGGCCTGTACCGTCCGAATTTAATTTTATATAAGTATAATTTGTTCCGGTATCCTCAGATTCTTCGTCTGAAGAATAGGTCGTATTTGTGCAGTAAATATTGTCATCCTTGAAAATAAAATTGTCGTAATTATTTTCAGAGTCATCAGAGAAATCTGATTCCAGATATTCAGATAAATACCCGTATTCAGCAACTTTATCCTGAGATGTTTCTGTGCCTGAGGTGCCACTTTTTCCGCAACCTGTAAATAATAATGTTGTACATGAAGTGATTAAAAGACTTGAAATAAGTCTCCTTAGATTAAGTAAATTCATTATTGACTCCTCCCTCTTTAGATTATCTTATTACAGTTCTTTGTATGTGGCAATTCTTTATATATTTTTTTTAAAAACTTTATAAGATATTTCTAAATTTAAGCTCTATTTAAAACGTATTATTGATAATAATGTTAAAATAAAATTATATTGTGCTGAGCACTGATAAAATTATATGGTTGTTCCAAATGCCCCTGAAAACAGTCAAAATGCTTGCATAAAGGGGGATGAAAGGTATAGTCGTGAAGAAATATATTGTGATCTTTGCAGCTATTATTATGATAATAATTGCAGGAATCTTCTTAATAGGATTAGACGATAATGGTAATAAACTTAATACTTTAAGCGACACTGCATATTACAAAGTAGGCGTTATATCTGGCGGTTACAGGAATAACCATGCCTATAC
>JAILEJ010000336.1 GCA_024688095.1 Butyrivibrio sp. | reverse complement strand
TTGCAAAAGCTTTTGGTAACATGGTCATATCTGTATAATCAAGGAATTTTGCTGCATCCTTTGGCATAACACCGTCAATATAAAGTCTTTTTATATCAGATGCACAGTCATCAATCCCTGCAGTTACAACAGATATACCCTGGTACTATCTTGCTGGAAATTTTCTTTTTTATCAGCCTCATCATTAAGAGTATATCTGGCAAGTTCGGATCCTGTTCCCTCGTCTGTTAATATATGCTCTCCATATACCTTATCTGCCGCTGACATGATATTTTTGTAATAGAAAAGCTCCTCTTTCTCTGAAGTTCTCTTATATTCATAATTCATTCCCCATCATATATTCCCGGAATCCTTTATACTTATTCTAAACATCTAAATAAAAAAAGCCTATGAGAATCTATGATTCCCGTAGGCGTTATTATCATTTGTCTGAAAGATTTGTATTCACTTATCCCCGTAGTCCCATCAATCAGACGATATATAATCTTTTTATTTCAAAGACTATATTGTGCATTCCTTCCATTGTTTTTTTGTATCACTTATATTTATCAATATTCCATCCTAAATATAATGGAATACTGTAAGTCATTGTATTTTCGCATAAGTTTTCTGCAATATTCTTTTTTGACATCTTAAATCCAATCCTTGGATTATACTTCTTACAAAATTGCTTATAACTCTTTGCTTGGGTATTATCTGCTGCTTTAACTTCTACCGGGATTATCTCTCCATTTGCTTCATAGAGAAAATCTACTTCTGCAGAATTACCTGATCTCCAAAAATATGGTTCTTTACCTGTGACCTGTAGTTCGTTTTGTACGTAGTTTTCTGCAAACGCCCCTTTGAATCTCACATATAAATCTGACTCCTCTAATATAGTATCTGCAGATACTTTTGATTTAGCTCTGAGCAATCCAACATCCGACATATAAACTTTGAAATATGTTTTATCTGCGCCTCCTGCTAATGGAATCTCTGGCTTTTCAACCAACTCTGTTCTTTTAATAAGCCCTGCATATTCAAGCCATTCTAATGCGTCTTCAAGCTCAGCAGATCTCTTTCCCTCTTTTACATGTGAGAAGATAAATTTGTTATTTTCCTTCGCCAACTGTACAGGAACCGAATCCCAAATCCATCTGATTTTTGGCACTTCAGTAACTGGTGCATGCTTTGAAAAATCGTCAGCATAATCACTTAATATTTCATTCTGAACTTCTTCTACTTCATCGATGTCATGTGTTTCAATCCATGTCTTCACCACTTCAGGCATTCCACCGACAATATAATATTCCTTAAGCAACTTATCCATCGGAACAGAATATAGTTCCGGGATTGATCTATCTATTGGCCAGTCTTTGAAAACTTCTATTAAGTCATCTCTACCATTAGCAATTACAAATTCCTTAAAACTCATAGGATATAATTGTAGACGATTAACCTTTCCTACTGGAAACGATATCTTCTTCTCCTTTATTGCCACTCCAAGCAACGAGCCAGCACATACAAGGTGAAGTTCCTTCATATTTTCGCAAAAGTACTTTAGCGATGTTATTGCCCTTGCGCACTCCCCAATTTCATCAAAGAATACTAAAGTTTTACCAGGAATTATTTCAGTCTTGGTATAGCGTTCTATTTCTGTAATTATTCTTTTGACGTCAAAATCATACTCAAATATTGCAGCAATTTTTTCTGATGCTTCAAAGTTAAGATAAACATAACTATCAAAGCATTCCTTAGCGAACTCTCCTACAATATATGTCTTACCACACTGTCTAACACCAGCCAATAATAATGGCTTTCTGCGCGACTTATCTTTCCACTTTTTTAAGTCTTCAAGTATATCTCTATACATAGACACCTCCTAAAGTCCTGTCACTTTTGCAATCATTATAGCAAAAGTCCTATGATTTTTGCAAATCATTCTGCGAAAATCATAGGACTTTCTTACAGTGTTGCTTTCTTTTTATTGTAGCTTTTGTCGGGTCTGTATCCCAGGCTCCGCCTGAATAACCGCTACTTGCCTTCATACCGGTAGGTATGCTTGATGGCGCTGATCCGCTCTGAACAGACTCAGTTATGTCTGCCGTGCTGCCATCTGACCATGTT
>JAILEJ010000274.1 GCA_024688095.1 Butyrivibrio sp. | reverse complement strand
AACGTATACAGGGCAGCGGTGAATAATTCAGTTATAATGCGTTCTGAACAAAAAATGATATCTTTATATATGCATGTACTCAAACCCATTTTTGTAAGATTTGGCATACCTGAAAATGAACAAAAATACTGGATGAAGTTTTATATAAACGGAGTTATGGCTATAGTCTTTGAATGGCTGAAAAATGACTGTAAAGACTCTGTTGAAGATATTTTTAGTGTTATAGAGAAGTGCATAGGACGAAAACAGCTATATGAATATGACAATAAAAACTAATTGTTATATTCATATAGCCCTTATATTTAGGGGGAAGATTTGTACAAATAAGTTATGTTTTATTCCCCTCAATTTCTTTTTTCTCGTTTTTAATTTCCCAATGGATCAGGAATGTAAGAACGCCTCTAAGAAGAATAATAGCCCCAAGAATTCCAAGTTCTTCCCATTCCCGGACAATTACAGTTCTTAGAACCTCTCCCCCAAGTTTAAATTCAAGGGCCAAGGCAATTCCCTGAGCCAGATTTAAACGTACTGTAGCATCTTTCTTTACCCAGCCTATAAAACTTTTTATTGCAGTAAAAACCAAAATGGTAACACCAAAGAGTTCCATTATTGTTGTACATAGTTCTACGAAATAATGTAAACAAGAATTAAAAGAAGCAATAAAAGTTTCCATGGCATGTCCTCCTTATACTTAATTATAACTTATAAATACACGTTATAACAACATATGAAGACATTAGAATAATTTTAAGCTTCATTACCATATACTTCAAATTGTGTAAGAGCAGGGAATGGGCTTGGATCATCCGCTTTGATCAGATTGCCAAGTTTTATCCAGGTGACTTTCTGAGATTCAAATTTATATATCTGAGCTTCTTCTATTTTCTTTTCCATATCTATGTCCATAACGAAGCCATTGGAAAAAGTCAGAGTTCCCTTAATCCACCAGTTATCGTGAGGAAAGTCGGCTCTTGTAAAAAGATGAATTTCGTCTACACATACTTCACGGCCAAAATCTATAGTGATTTCTGCATCATCCTGCCTGTTAATCCCCCATGATTCATAAGGCCATTCTCCATGTGATTTAGTGGCTATGCAACCATCTATTGCATTTCTTGCAGCAAATACAGCTTCACCTCTTGTTTCTACATTTGCATAAGCGTGAGGGTATACACCGGATACTTCATGCTGATCAAAAGGATTAAGAGAAAGGTTTCTGTACCTTTTTACTTCAAAATCCTCTGCATATCTTATTGAAACATAATGTCTGTTTCCGACAAAACTAAGAGGGTTATAACTAGTTTTTTTCTCGTCGAAAGGAATGGTGTATATAACAGAACTATCTGTTATAAGTACAAGTGATTCATCGATTGTAGAATCAATTTTTACAACATAAAAACGATTGGGTGTAAGTTCTGAAAATTCTATTACATCGCCTCTTCTATACTCACCATCCCAAGCGAGTATGGCATGCTTTTTGGCGCTTGATTCGGCTTTAGGTACGTGATCCCAATTGTTATATACACTAATTTTCATTTGCATCTCCTTGTTATAATAAAAACTAAAAATGATATGTTTTATATATTATTTTTATATATATTTTATTACATATTTTGTATCTACTATTATAATAGAATAGTAGTATGTAAAAAAGCTTGATATAAGATAAAATATTGAATATTTAATACAATGATTGCAGAAAAGGTTAGTATTTAAACAAAAAGGTTAGTAAGCATATAAACACATAAAATGCATATATAATACAATATATTAAATATTCATTGCAGAATAAGTTATTGTTAGACCCAGGCTTTTTAACTATAATATTTTATAAATAAAATAAGCCGAAGCAAGTAATAATCAGGCGGCAAAAACAGGAGCGAAATATGAAGTTTGAACCTAGTAATGAAAATCTTGATTTTGAACTTAGCCCATATACAGGACTTACAAGAAAAAGCTGGCTTGAAGCAGCTAGATATGTTGTGGATGGGATATTCAAACATATTAAAGACTTTCAGGATCCGGTTGTAATCCCAAGAATTGAAAAGGAAGTGTCTTATCCTCACAAAAATTCTACTGGTGGCCTTCTTGAAGCAGAGAAAAAAGCGGAGATGTTTGAAGGACTTACCAGATCATTTTTTATTGCATCAGTACTGATTCATAATGAACCAGATGCTACTTCAAATGGACATCTTTTAAGAGAATATTATAAAAACCAGATCCTAAGATCTGTTGATAAAAATGATGAATACTGCGTTGGAACATATGAAGAGCTTCAGGAGATGGTTGGAAAAACAGATCCTTTCAGAGCTTTTCAGCAGACTGTTGAAACGTGCGCACTTGTAATATGTTTATGGATAACAGAAGATGAAATCTGGAATACATATACCAAAGATGAACAGGATCTTATAGCAAAGTTCCTTAAGGGCTTTGGCCATGCAAATACAGTTCCTCAAAACTGGAGACTGTTTAATATGCTTGACCTTGCGTTTCTCGATATGCATGGTTATGAGATTGATAAGAATGTAATGAGAGACCATGCACAGGCTATTCTTGCATATTATGTTGGAGATGGCTGGTATCGTGATGGTCAGAATTTTGATTATTATTCATGCTGGGCATTTAATGTTTATGCTCCTTTATGGTGCAAGTGGTATGGATATGAAAAAGAGCCTGAACTTGCAGCAAGATATGAACAGGCTTCCAATGAACTTATGAAAACCTA
>JAILEJ010000270.1 GCA_024688095.1 Butyrivibrio sp. | reverse complement strand
GCCTTCGATAAATTCGCTTCCATCAAGAAGACATCCATATACCTGATCTACATATGACAGATATGTATTTGCTGAATCAGCATTCATAGCTGTATCGCCAAAAAGAACCATTGTATCAGCCTGTGCAACAATATCTGCAACCGTCTGTGTTAATTCATTTACACTGCTTGTGTCGCCATAAGGTGTCCATGCAGGCAGTCCACATCCATCAAGGTATCCATAATGACAGATGAGTTTACCAAGTTCAAATGCATAATCTGCTGCTTTTTCTGCGTTTGGTGATGATGCAGATACTGCCAGTGTATCTGAAGGTCCGCCTATAAGCTGGCCAAGTTTAGCCTTATCAGCATTTATTACAGGGAACTCACCAACCTGTACCTTAGGGAAGAATTCTTCATTAGCTGCAAAATCAGCACAATTCCATGTTCCATTCATATAAAATGCATATTTTCCATCCATGAAGTTATTCTTAACTTCATCATTTGTAAGGCCTATTCCAGAAGGATCAAAATATCCATTATTTACAAGTGACTGGAAAGTATCTACTGCATCAGCAACATCCTGATTATTCCATGTTGCCTTGCCCAAAAAGATATCATTAAGTGTATCTGCTCCTGCACTCTTTTCAATAACTGATTCAAGATATTCAGTAACACACCATGTTTCCTTTCCTGCACAGCCAAATGGTATAATTCCTTTTTCTTTGAGTGCATCACAGCATTTAATAAACTCATCATAAGTTCCTGGAATTTCTTCATATCCAACTTCTTTCAAAAGTTCCATATTAGCAAAAAGGCCTACAATGTTCATAGTAAGCGGAACGCCATAATGTTTACCATCATATGTTGAATTTCCAAGCATAACTTCAGGAAGCTCGCTCTTATAATTTTCATAAGCATCGTCAAGACAATATACTTTTCCTGCCTCTACAAAATCGCCAAGGAAAGCACATGACCATGTAAAGAAAATATCAGGCATTTCATTTGCTGATACAGCAGCTTTGATCTTTGTCTTATATGACTGGTTCTCAAAAGCTTCCCATGTGAAATTGATATTAGGATATTTTTCCTGCATATCTGCTATGGCAGCTTCATAAGAATGACGGTTTGAATCACTCTCAGTAGCTATACACCACATTGTAAGATCGATTTTTTCACCATCATCTTCTGCAACAGCTTCCTCTGTTTCTTCTGCAGCTTCCTCTGTGGCTTCTTCTGCCTCTTCTGTCACATCCTCACTTTCAGTCGCAGTTTCTTCTACAGTTTCAGTAGTTTCTGCTTCTGTTGCAGTGTCAGTATTTGATGTGCTTCCACATCCAACTACCGAAAAAGCCAATACTCCCGTTAGTAACATTGAAACTAATCGCTTCATTTTCATAACCCACCTCTCTTTTAAAATATTTATTTAAAGCTTTTACTGCTCTAAACCATTACATTTCTGCATTTCATTTAATTAAGTGTGATTTTTGTCATTGGCCATGGATAATCAATAGTCAGTTCATCGCCATCTAATGTGTAATACAAATAAGCATCTTCAATCGGATCATCATACATAAGTCTTATACAGTTTTTTGCCTCATCAACTGTATATTCTCCATAGAAAATATTTTCTTCACTAAACTTTCCATCTTTATCAAAAACATAAGACCAGCCATTATCCTGCTTCCAGCTACCAACAATACCATCCTCAACGCAATTATCATCAAGCTTATACGTAGATGCTTCATAAAGAAGCATTGTATCGCCTTCCATCTCATATCTAAGTTTTAGGACTTCATCCTTGTTTTTGCTAAGTGTTATAAATTGATCATCTTTTGAATAGCTATATTCTTCCCCTTTATATTCCGCCATTCCATTATCATAAAAAGCTATAACCTCATCTTCCGGTTCATATGAATATGCCCAGCTTTCAGTCTTTTTACCACAACCAGTAGTTGTAGAAATAATTAGTAAAAACAATGCTATAAAAATAGTTTTTTTATTATTTACCATTTTGATTTCTTTCCTTTACAGCTTTTATATTTTTAATATAATCAATATATTTACGGGATTGAATGTAAATCCTTTACTTCATTAAGCACTTTTTTTACCTTTTTAGGCAAAAAAAATGTACCATCATACATGTAAATTCCTGTATGATGGTACACATCTATATATATAAATTCCTTGCTAATAAATTAAATATTTTCTTTGTAATAAGCCGAGCCTGCGCTATCACTTAAAGTGAGGGATTTCTCAAACTTAGTCAGATAATGCTCTGAACATATTTTCCAAAATCTGCAAATTTACTCTGAAGTCTCTTAAAATATGATGAAAGACTTGTGGCAGTAGTTGTAGAAGTTGAATCAGTATCTTCTGTGTCATCATCTTCGTCATCTGTATTTTCCTCATCAGAACTTGATGTTGATGAACTATCTGATGATGAACTGTTTTGTGAAGGCATATTTCCGAATTCCTCACCTTCTGGCATTTCCGGAGGTGTTATTCCAGCTTCTGCCATTGCAGATATAAGAGCTTCTCTTGCCTCACTTGTTGCTGATCTAAGAGACTCAAGTGTATCTTCATCAGTATCTTCTGATTCCATTGCTTCCTTTTCTGCTTCAAGGGCTGCTACATAGGCATTATAAAGCTCTGTAAGTGCTGTCTGCGTATCTTCATCTTCTACTGATTCTATATCTGAAAGAATGTTTTCAAGGTTTTCCTGTGGTGGCTGCTGTCCCATTTCTCCGCCTTGCCCAGGTCCCATCTTACCATTCTCTCCAGGCTCTACCCCTTCTGGAAGCTCAGGAAGCTCACCTGATGCTGCTTCTGTTGCATCTGCAGGAAGTTCAGGCAGCTCATCTGTTAAAGCTGGAAGTTCTCCGTCAGGTAACTCCGGTGCATCATCTGGTTTTTCTGGTGGTGTCTGAGTTTCAGCTTCTGATGATGTTGTAGCAGAATCTGAAGATGATGAATCTGTAGATGAATC
>JAILEJ010000259.1 GCA_024688095.1 Butyrivibrio sp. | reverse complement strand
ACGAAAAAGATATTGAGCAGTATTGCAATAATCTTGGGTTTAAATTTGATGAAAAAGAAATTGATAAATTATATAAATGGTCAATGGGTAATCCAAAAAGTCTTCAGCTTATAGCAAGACTTGCTGAGGAAAATGATACTATGTTTGAAGTAACCGAAGAACTTCTGGATAAAGCACGAGAGATTTTCAGAGAGTATATAATGCTTAATATAACAGATTCTTGGTCAAGTGAGCTTTTGGAATTTCTAATGCAGATTTCTGTAGTTGATTCTTTTAATATAGAAATGGCAGAAATGGTTACTGGAAACGGACATGCAAGAGGAATTATAAGCAGTGCAGAGAATATCGGTTCATTTCTTGATAATGAAAACTTTGTTTATACAATTAAGAGACCTTTATTACTTGCACTTCCGCACAGAGGCAGCAAAGATCTTATTCAAATTATGAAGAATATACCAAAGCTTATTTTTGATAATGGAATGAGGCTTCCCGAATTTTCTGTTACAAGTAATCTTCCTTCAGTTATGAATGGGGGCAAGGACTTTTGTGAATGGTCACTTAGAGATGATGAGCTTGCAGCGTCCATAGGTAAGTTGGTAGAAATGTGCCTTGGGGCTTATGGAAAAGGAATTGTAAATCAGGCTCTTGGAGAAAGCTATTATGAAAAAGGAAGAGATGCTTATGATGTAATTTCTCATCTTTCAAAGGCGCAGATGAAAGCTCAGGTTGGTGGTAAAAAGGAAATGGAGTTTGCGGCCCTTGGTATTTTGGTCAGGCTAGGACTTTTTCATGGAAAAGAAGAGGATGCATTGGAACAGCTAAACAGCTTTGAATTAAGCCTTCCTGAAGATTCTCCAAAGCTATTAAAACAAAATATAGAAGCTCTTAGAACCAGAATAGCGCTTTATGATGGAAATATGGAAAAGGTTCAGATATGGCTGCTTGAACAATCTCCTGATGAAACAAAAGAGTTTTTTATTCTTGAAAGATATCGATATCTTACCAAGGTAAGATGTTATATGGCTTTGGGAGAAGATCTTATGGCTCTTGCGCTTTTGGAGAAGCTCTATTATTATGCTGAGAGTTTTGACAGGCCTTATGTAAAAATTGAAACATCGCTATTAAAGGCTATTGTTAATAAGAGACTTGCACATCCATATATGGACTGCCTTGAAGAAGCTATAGAAGGGGCAAAGCATTACAGCTTTACAAGAGTTATAAGTGAAGAAGGAACGGCAGTAACAGGACTGCTTAATGAATATAGAAAGTATGATGAACGAAAAGTGGATATAAACGATGGATGGTTTGATGCTGTTGTAAAAGAGGCCGGAACAATGGAAAATTTATATCCAAGTTATTTAAGAGGTAATATTGTAAGTAAGAGTGACTTTTCTGAACAGGCATTGTCGGTTTTGTATTATCTTGCGAAGGGATATTCCATACCACAGGTTGGAAAAGAGATGAATATGAAACCGGAAACAGTCAAATATCATACTAAGCAGATATATAAAAAACTAGGAGTTTCAGGTAAGAGTGATGCAATATTAACAGCTAGAAATTTAGGTATTTTATAAAAACACTTTATAATTAGTTACGTAACTAAAGATTAGTCTTATATTAAAATAAATATTTATATTATATTTTTAGGTTATTTTTAGGGAAGGCAGTTAATATAATAATCAAGAAGTGAAACACTTCCTCCCCCTCATAAGAAAACAAGAACAAAGAACACCTCCGCTGAAGCGGGGGTGTTTTTTGTGCAAAAAAAAGTCTAAATATGATAGTTTGTATGATGGGCTATATGGTAGTTTATATGATAGTTTATATGATAGTTCATATAAATTTTCAGCTTTTATTGATTTTGAAATATTATTGCAAACTACCCGATTGGGTAGTGGACTTTTTTTTCACAATCAGCAATAATGAATAAAGCAAAAAAAAATTTCTATAAATATGTATGATTATTTTTGCAGTTCTATAAGTATTTTGTTTTGTAGAATGCTTTTTTTGGAGCTTAGGGAGGTTAAAACATGATCAGAAGGATGAAACGTTCAATGGCATTTGTTATTGCTACTGCTCTTGCAGTAACAACACTTGGCAGTGATGTAAACAGTATTGGTACATTTGCTGCTGAAGAGGTGCTTGTTGAGGAAGTTTCCAGTGAGGTTGAATCACAGTCGCTTGAAACTGAGAGTGCTGAAAGTGTTGAAGAAGTACT
>JAILEJ010000226.1 GCA_024688095.1 Butyrivibrio sp. | reverse complement strand
TGTGAAGCAATGAGTGAAAGCTTTATGGAAGCTAATCCAGGTGTAACAGTTACTGTTGAATATACAGGATCAAGTGCAGGTATTGAATCTTTGACACAGGGAAGTGTTGATATTGGTAATGCATCAAGAGGACTCAAAGATGGAGAACTTGAGGGTGGAGCTATTGAAAATATAGTAGCAATTGATGGAATTGCAGTTATTACAGATATGGAAAATACTGTTACTGACCTTACAACAGAACAGCTTGTAGATATTTATACAGGAAACATTACTAACTGGAGTGATCTTGGTGGAAATGATGAAGCAATTGTAGTAATCGGTCGAGAAGCAGGTTCAGGTACACGAGGCGCATTTGAAGAACTTCTTGAAATTGAAGATGCCTGCGCTTACGCACAGGAACTTGATTCTACTGGAGCAGTTCTTGCTAAAGTGGCATCTACTCCAGGCGCAATTGGTTATATTTCTCTGGATGCAGTAGATGATTCTATTCAAAGCATTTCATTAAATGGTGTTGCTGCTACAGAAGAAAATATAGTAGCTGGTAATTATCAGCTTTCAAGACCTTTCGTAATGGCAACTATGGGAGAAATCTCAGACCAGAATGAAGTTGTTCAGGCATGGTTTGATTACTTAAAGTCTGAAGATGGACAGAATGTTATTACAGGAGTTGGACTAATTCTTCCAGAGTAAAGAAAGGTGAATCATGAAAAAGAAAGCAAAGATGAATGCCGTAGAGCTGACAGCTAAATATATCTTTACAATATGTGCTGTTTTAGCTATCTTTGCAGTTTGTTCGATTACGGTTTACATGATAGCAAAAGGTACTCCGGCACTAAAGAGTGTCGGAGTACTTAAGCTATTATTTGAAACTGAATGGAAGCCTACTGCTTCAGAACCGGCATATGGAATTCTATATATTATTCTTACTTCGATTGTGGGAACAGCAGCAAGTGTACTTATAGGAGTACCGGTTGGACTTCTTACAGCAGTTTTTCTTACTGAGGTTGCGGATAAAAGATTGGCAGCAGTTGTTAGTCCAGCAGTAGAGCTTCTTGCAGCAATACCATCTGTTATATATGGTCTTCTTGGACTTATGTTGCTTAATCCATTTATGTACAAATTGGAAAAAATATTTTTTGCTAATTCAGATACACACCAATTTACGGGAGGATCAAATTTAATATCCGCTATTATAGTACTTGCAATTATGATCCTGCCTACAGTTGTAAATGTTAGTGCCTCATCTATACAAGCGGTATCTCCAAGTCTTAGAGCAGCGTCACTTGCACTTGGAGCAAGTAAAATACAGACAATATTTAAAGTTACAGTTCCAGCTGCAAAATCAGGAATAATGACTGGTGTTGTGCTTGGAATTGGCAGGGCGCTTGGTGAGGCAATGGCAATAAATATGGTAGCAGGTGGTTCTGTTAATCTTCCACTTCCGTTCAATTCGGTAAGATTTCTTACGACACAGCTTGTAAGTGAAATGGGTTATGCTGAAGGAATTCATAGGCAGGTACTTTTTACAGTAGGGCTGGTGCTCTATATATTTATTATGATTATTAATCTTATTTTACAAAAACTCAGGAAGGAGACTGATGAAGATGAATGAGCATACTGGAATTAGTGCCGGATTTAGAAAAAATAGAGTCTCCGATATTATTTTGTACATACTAATATATCTTAGTGCTTCACTTTCTGTAATAATACTTGCAGCTATTATAATTTATGTATTTTTTAAGGGAATTCATAGTGTTAATCTAAGCTTTCTGACGTCTGTAACATCGGTCCTTAAGGGAACCGTTGGTATAGCGGGAAATATAGTAAATACTTTAATAATTATTATACTTACAATGATCATAGCAACTCCAGTCGGAGTAGGTGCAGCTATATATTTAAATGAGTATGCAAAGCCAGGTAAGCTTGTTAACCTGATTTTATTTGCAACTGAAACACTTTCCGGAATTCCTTCCATAATTTTTGGATTATTTGGAATGATGTTTTTTGGGCAGACACTTGGTTTGGGATATTCTCTTTTGACCGGATCATTAACTTTGATTTTGATGGTGTTACCTCTTATTACAAGAAATACACAGGAAGCTCTTAAAACAGTTCCTGAGAGTTACAGGCAGGGAGCAGTAGGGTTAGGTGCAGGTAAATGGTATACCATAAGAACAATTTTGTTACCATCTTCCATGCCGGGAATTATAACCGGAGTTATTTTGGCAATTGGAAGAATTGTTGGAGAATCAGCAGCTCTGCTTTTTACTGCAGGAAGTGCAAAAGCTTTGCCCAAAACTATTGCAGGATTATTTCCAAAGATATTTCAATCGGGAGGTACAATGACTGTTCAATTATACCTTTCGGCAACCAGTGAAGGAGATTTTGATACAGCATTTGGAGTGGCGGTAGTTCTTTTGATTTTAGTCTTTTTGATTAATCTTGGAACAAAGAAACTGGCTGCAAAATATGATGTAACGAGGAAAAAATAATATGAAAGAAAATATAAAAATCAGTGTACAGGATTTACATCTTTATTATGGGGATAATCATGCGCTTAAAGGTGTAAGCATGGACATTAAAAAGAACAGTGTTACTGCATTTATAGGGCCATCAGGATGTGGAAAGTCAACTTTTTTAAAGACTTTAAATAGAATGAATGATTTGGTGGATAATGTCTCTATAGAGGGAAAAGTTTTTTTGGATGGAGATGATATCTATGATGCCGGAGTGGACACTACAATATTAAGGAAAAAAGTGGGAATGGTATTTCAACAGCCTAATCCCTTCCCAATGAGTATTTATGACAATATAGCATATGGACCCAGGGTACATGGAATAAAAGATAAGAAGACTTTGGACAAAATAGTGGAGCAAAGTTTATGTGGTGCTGCTATTTTTGATGAAGTAAAAGACAGACTAAAAAAATCGGCACTTGGTTTATCAGGAGGACAGCAGCAAAGAATATGTATAGCAAGAGCTCTTGCGGTTCAGCCCGAAGTGATACTAATGGATGAACCAACATCAGCACTTGATCCAATTTCTACTTCTAAGATTGAAGAATTGATGGAAGAATTAAAGAAAAAATACACAGTAGTTATTGTTACTCATAATATGCAGCAGGCAGTAAGAGTCGCTGATGATACAGCCTTTTTTCTATTAGGAGAACTTGTTGAATTTGGAGATACTAAAAATCTGTTTTCGTATCCACGTGATAAGAGAACAGAAGACTATATCACTGGCAGATTTGGTTAAGGGGGATTAAAAATGAGATCAAAATTTGATGAACAGCTTAAAATGCTTAGCAGTGAAATGATAATAATGAGTAATATGATAGAAAAGGCGATACAGGAAGCAATTGATGCACTATTTTCTCAAAATGTTGAAAAGGCCAGACAGATTATGAAAGATGATGAGCTTGTGGATCAGGAGCAGAAAAAAATTGAAAATATATGCTTCCAGTTACTGATTCAGCAACAGCCTGTCGCTAGAGATTTAAGAACAATTACAGCAGCAATGAAAATGGTCACCGATATGGAAAGGATTGGAGATCAGGCGGCAGATATATCTGAACTGACAATTATACTTGCCCAAAGCCCTTATAAGATGAAAGAAGATAATATCAGAAAAATGTCTGCAGAGACAATTATTATGCTACTTCATGCAGTTGAAGCGTATGTGGAAAAAGATATAGAGAAAGCACGTGAAGTAATTGAGCATGACGATATTGTGGATGATCTGTTTGTAAAAGTAAAGACTGATTTAATAGAAGTCATGCAGAATAATACAGATTATGAAGAACAGGCAGCAGATTTACTGATGGTTAATAAATATCTTGAGAGAATAGGTGATCATGCAACAAACATTGCTGAATGGGTAATCTTTTCGCTTGATGATCATATGAAAGAAATAAAATGATTAAATAAAAAAGCAAGCAGAAAATGAATCTGTTTGCTTTTTATTTTAAATATTTCCCGTTGTGAAAACTATGAGAGGCAGAATAAATAAAAGTGATAACGCAAGATACAACTGCAGGGTATCCCATAAAACAGAACATCCAGTCAACGCTGGATAATGCCCATATGCGTATTACAAGCCATAATAAAAGACCGGTCAAAGCGTAAATGGTACTAAATAATAAAACAGCAATCCTATATTTTGTATCTGCATCATAATCTTTTTGGTCTATATATTTCCATATTTTTTTCATAATACAATCCCTCCTATATTTTAAGTATAGAGTGGGAATGTAAAAACTATAATCATACAAATGTAAAGTGTATGTAAAACACATAAATTTTACATACACTTTACACATGGCGGTAGGGCCATTTTACATAAGTGTTTTAACATATATAAAAATGACGGAGGAAGGCATTAAAATGGCATTAATTTATATTGTAGAGGATGATCCTAGTATACAGGAAATAGAGATGATGGCTTTAAAGAACAGTAATTACATGGTTCAGGTGTTTGACAGGGCATCAATATTTTTTGAAAAAATGGAAGCAATTATACCAGATCTTATTTTGCTGGACATTATGCTC
>JAILEJ010000027.1 GCA_024688095.1 Butyrivibrio sp. | reverse complement strand
AGTTAAATTGCTGATTATATTATGAGTTATGATGAGGGGGATTTTTATATGGAAATCACAAGAATTGGGAAAAAGAATTTTCCTTATTTTGAAATGTTCCTGGGAGAAACTATGTCCCAGGGAAATGGAGCACTTGGCATTATTGAAGATGGTGAGGCAATAGGAGCATCTGTATATGAGGTTGAAGATGATATCTGCTATCTAAAACACATAGAGGTTCTTGATGAATATAGAAGAAAAGGTGCAGGAACTCTTATGCTTAACACTGCAAAAAAAGCCATGCAAAAGCATGGTATAACTAAGTTTCTTGCATATTTTGATGAAGATGAGGATATAGTCTCATTTTTGGAAGACGCAGGATTTACATGTGCACCGACGATGCCAATTATGAGTTTTCGAACAGATAGTCTCGTAGAATCTGATGGTCTAAAAAAGATTGAAGAAAAGTATACTGCTTATCAGTGCAAATATTTCGACAAGATTGGTAAGGATGATAGGAAAAAAATAATTGAACTTGCTAAGAAGGAAGGCTTTTCAAAAGCTCTTTTTGCAGAAGGCGAGTATGATCCTGGTCTGTCATTTACAGTTTACTTTAATGATTCTCCAGCAGGAGTACTTCTTGCAAAACTTAATGCTGACACAGTATACATCACTCTTTTAATGAGTTCAGGTGGAAATGGAAGCCTTGAAGTTATGACAATGATTGCAGCATTTATAAAAGCTGTTAAAACTAAAAGTGATGTTATTAAGAAAATCTGCTATGCAGAGGGTAATGAAAGAATCACAAAGTCGTTAAACAAGATGTTTAAAGGTGACATTATGATCGAGCAGGAGAGTATGAGCTGGGCTGCAGTTTTAAATAAAGTAGATGATGTTGAATTATGATATGCTTCCGGAAAAGGATTCTGGATTGCATATATAATATCGCAAAACAAATAATTAACGACATACAATAAATAAAATGCATGTCTGATTTGACTTAAATATAAGTTATATCAGGTATGCATTTTCTTTTTAATAATTTTTTTTGATTTGACTAGATTTTATTGACAGCAATCTAAAAATATGAGAATATATCGGGAGTTAGCAATAACTAACGCCAAAAAATGTTTTTTGCAATACAGAATGCCTATATATTGGGGATTAATGTTGCTTATTGCTAACAAATATACAAAAATTCATTACTTAAAGAGGAGAAAATTATGAAAAAGAAAATCGTATCATTACTTACTGCAGTAACAATGACAATTGGTGCTGTTGGATGTGGAGCATCAGCGGAAGCAGATAATACTTCATCAGAAGCATCTGTAGAAAGTAGCGAAGTATATGAAGATTCTGCTGGTACAGAAGAGTCAGCCGGAGAAAACGAAGATGACAATGCAGTTGAGGAAACAGTAGATGAAGAAAACGTAGATGAGGAATCTACTTCTGCAGAATTTCCTATTACAATACAGCATGGTCTTGGCGAAACTGTAATTGAGAGCAAACCTGAAAATGTAGTTGCCATCGCATGGGGAAATCCTGATGTACCACTTGCTCTTGGTGTTGTACCGGTTGGTATTTCAGAAGCAAACTTTGGTCCTAGAGATGAGAACGGACTTCTTGCATGGACAGCTCAGGCCTTCGAAGATCTTGGTGCAGTGCCAAATGTTTTTGCTGACACAGATGGATGGGATTATGAAGCAATTGCTGATTGTGCTCCAGATGTAATTCTTGCAGCATATTCAGGGATTAGTCAGGAAGAGTATGACAGATTAAGCGAAATAGCTCCTGTTGTTGCTTATCCTGAAATTGCATGGACAACAACTTGGCAGGAAGAAACTATAAATGATGCTACAGCTCTTGGCCTTGAAGCTGAGGGAAAAGCTTTGGTAGAAGAGACAGAGACACTTATAGCTGAGAAACTTGCAGAGTATCCTGATCTTGAAGGCAAAAAGGTTGCATTTTTCTGGTTGTCAGAAGATGATCTTGGAACATTTTATATTTATACAAACAATGATCCAAGAGCTGCATTCCTTGGGGATCTTGGATTTGTTACACCAGATAGTGTAAATGGACTTATTACTGATCCTACTCAGTTCTCTATTACAGTAAGTGCAGAAAATGCAGATGTATTAAATGATGTAGACATTATTATTACTTATGGGACAGAGACACTTGTAGATGCAATTCAGGCTGATGGCAGATTTGCAAATATTCCTGCTGTTCAGAACGGTGCTTTTGTACTTCTTGATTCTAATGATGTTCTTGCAGCTGCTAGTACACCAACAGTTTTATCTATTCCTTACTGCATCGATGATTATCTTAAGGCATTAAATGATGCAGCTGAAAAAATTCAGTAAAAAAATTTACGAGCAAAACTTTTAATATAAAATTGAGAAAAGAATAAAAAACAAATGGAAAAGCATAATAGATTAGCTAATTTAAAAATAATAGTTGGTCTGGTTATAGAAATCATTTTTGTTTTAGTTGGAATTGCAATCTCTATTGCTTATGGGAGTAAAAGTATTCCTATAAATGATATTATCGGATATTTTGACGGAACAAATGATGATGCTTTCCTTGTAGCAGTAATTTCAGCCAGAATTCCAAGGACAATTTTTGGAATTCTGGCTGGTGCTGCCCTTGGAATTTCAGGCGCTTTGATGCAGTCTATTACCAGAAATCCAATTGCAGATCCAAGTATACTTGGAGTAAATACAGGAGCATCACTCCTTGTGGTCATAGGAATTGCATATCTTAATATTTCTTCAGGGATAAGGCTTATTGGGCTTTCGTTTATAGGAGCTCTTTTAACGGCTTTTTTTGTCTATGGAATTGCATCTGTTGGTTATGGCGGTGCAAACTCGATTAAGCTTGCACTTGCCGGTGCTGCAGTATCAACAGCTCTGGGAGCTTTGGTAAATACCATTATGCTTCCGGATTCTCAGGTTATGAAGGAATTCAGATTCTGGCAGGTTGGAAGTATAAGTGGCGCAACATGGGATGATGTAAAACTTTTGATACCATTTATGGTAGTTGGGTTTGTTCTTGCTATTTTTTGTGCGGCACCTTTAAATGCCTTGTCTTTGGGCGATGAAATGGCAGTTTCATTAGGTGTCAAAGTGGGACAGATAAGACTTGTATCTGCAGTAGCAGGTGTTCTTCTGTGCGCGGCGGTCACAGCCCTCGCAGGACCAATAGGATTTGTCGGACTAATGCTTCCACATATTGTAAGACAGCTTTTTAATAATGATATGCGTATTATTGTTCCTATGTCTGCAATCGGTGGTGCAGGTCTCCTCACATTTTCTGATGTTATTGGAAGAGTACTTGGAAGACCAGGTGAACTTGAAGTTGGAATAATAACAGCGATTGTTGGCGCACCTGTTTTTATCTGGATTGTATGGAAAACAAAAGCCAGGAGTATTTGATATATGACCGAAATCAGTTTGGAAAATAATTTAAGAAAAATATATATAAGGCAAAAGAATAAAACGATTTTGTGTATAGCCCTTATGCTTTTGATTGTGGCTGTTCTAGGATTACTTATGATGATGCTTGGAAATACCAATTATTCTGTGCATGAGGTTATAAACTACCTTTTTAGTAATGACAGCAAGGGTGGAGCATATACAATTAAAACATTAAGATTCCCTAAACTAGTTGTTGGAGGACTTGCTGGTTTCGCTTTTGGAATATCCGGCTATACTTTTCAAAATCTATTAAGGAATCCTCTGGCATCACCTGATATTATAGGCGTCACTGCAGGTTCTTCAGCAGCGGCAGTTTTTTGTATTCTCATACTTGGAATCAGTGGACCTTTCGCTTCTTTTTTTGCAGTAGTTGCAGGACTTATTATAACTGGTGCAATCCTTTTATTATCAGGACGAGGCAAATCATTCAGCAGCAGAATGATACTTATAGGTATTGGATTTCAGGCTATTCTAAATGCGCTTATATCGTGGATGCTGCTTGTGGGGTCTGAATATGATGTTGCTACAGCTCTTAGATGGCTTAGAGGAAGTCTGAATTCAGTTCAGCTTTCAGATATCCCGGTAACACTTGTAGTAACAGTTATAGCATCAGGACTTTTATTTATATGTAACAGATATCTTGGTATGATGCAGCTTGGAGATGAGTATGCCAAAGCACTTGGTGTTCCTCTGACTGCAACGCGTGTATGCTGCATGTTGTGC
Source organism: Butyrivibrio sp. (assembly GCA_024688095.1). Taxonomy (GTDB): domain Bacteria; phylum Bacillota; class Clostridia; order Lachnospirales; family Lachnospiraceae; genus Butyrivibrio. The sequence continues at coordinate 16,421 of JAILEJ010000027.1, read as the reverse complement.
GCACTTATTCTTAGCGCAACTGCAACTGCGGTAACCGGTCCAATTGCATCGGTAGCTTTTTTGTCTGGTCCAATTGCACAGAGAATTCTGCCTAACAGTTCCGGAACAATGGTTTTATCCGGTCTTGTTGGAGTAATTCTTGTCTATGCTTCCGAACTTGCCAGCAAAAATCTATTTGCAACAAGTTATCCGGTTGGTGTAATTACAGGTCTTTTGGGAGCACCATATTTACTATTTTTATTACTTAACCTTAACAGGAAGGGAGAAAAAATCTGATGGGTGAAATTGCACTTAGTCATGAATTTTATACACAGGATATTAGCACTGGATATGAAGAGAAACTTATTTTGAAGGATATGAATATAAACATTCCTGCAGGTAAGTTCAGTGTTCTTATTGGTCCAAACGGTTGTGGTAAGTCTACTTTATTAAAAAGTTTTGCAAGACTTTTAAAACCCCAAAAAGGTAATGTACTCTTAGATGGTAAATCTATTTATGAGTTGCAGACACAGCATCTTGCAAAGCAGATAGGTCTTTTGCCTCAGTCTCCTATAGTTCCTTCAGGCATTACAGTAGCTGAACTTGTTGCCAGAGGAAGATTTCCCTATCAGAATTTTTTTGGACAGCTTGGAAAAGAAGATTACGAAGCAATTTCCTGTGCTATGGAAGCTATGGGAGTAACAGACCTTGCGGATAAGAGTGTAGACTCATTATCAGGTGGACAAAGACAGAGAGTATGGATTGCACTTGTTCTTGCTCAGAACACAGATATACTTCTTCTTGATGAGCCAACAACTTACCTTGATATAGCATATCAGGTTGAGATTCTTGACTGCCTGGCAAAGCTAAATAAGGCAAGGAAAACTACAATTGTAGCTATTCTTCATGATATTAATTTCTCTATACGTTATGCAGATCACATTTTTGCCATGAAAAAAGGAAAGCTTATAGCTGAAGGCAATCCTAAAGACATAATTACTCCAGACCTTATGAAGACAATTTATGGAATGGACAGCACAATAATTAATGACCCGGAAACTGGTGATCCATATGTTATTCCAAGAAGTAAAGCTGGATGAGAAAAAGTGAAAAAATAAAGAATATTTTTTTAAGAATTATTAATTTTGGCAACATTATATTGCATTCAATTCTTTTATTGATTATTATGTTCGATGGTAAAAAAAGAGACATATAAAAATATTAGGCAAAGCAGGTAAAAGCCTGTGACGCAAAGCTATAGGGACTTTAAAATGTCAGCCAGTTGCAACGTATATATCAGCATGGAGACAGAAGTTCTTCATGCTTTTTTTCATTTAAGAATGGGAGACGAGGTAATTATGAAAATCAAAAACAGAAAGAAATCATTAGTTGGATCAATTATTATTATTACATTAGTACTTGCAAGTGCTATGGCAATTATACTTACAGTTATAGGTCTTACTCAGATTAATACAGCTTATTACTCATCTTTTGAGGAAGAACTCTATACTGCAGCAATGCAGCTTGAAGATGAGGTTACTAATGAGTGGGAAGGCGACTGGACAGTTGATAGTGAAGGAAACCTTATGAAGGGTGATGTTGCTGTTCATGATCAGCTTGTAAAACAGCTTGATGAACTTACTGTAAAGACTGGTATTTCATATACATTATTTTTTGGTAATGTAAGAGCAGCAACTACAATGATAGATAGTCAGACTGGAAAGAGAATGGAAGGAACAACTGCATCTGATGAAGTTACACAGGAAGTTGCAACTAATGGACAGGATTATCTTGCCAAGAACTTTGAAATTGGTGGAAAACCATGGTATGCATACTACACTCCATTAATGAATGATGATGGAACAATTGTTGGTATGATTTTTGCAGGAAGAAATACAGATGACGTTGAAGCAAAGATTGCACGTGTTGCATTTAGTATGAATATAGTAGCAGCTATTTTTGTTGTGATTTTAATTGCTACAGGATTTTTCCTTATGAGATCTTCCAAGAAGGTTATAGATGATATTGTTGGGGGTCTTAAGAAACTTGAAGATGGTGACCTTTCATTTACTTTCGAAGATGGAACTGTTGCAAGAAAAGATGAGCTTGGTGTTATTGCAGAAAGTGCTCTTAATCTTAAAGAAAAACTATCAGACGTTATTACTACAACAATAGAACTTTCAGGTGAAGTTACAAAATCAGGTGAATATCTTTCAACATCAGCAGAAACAGCTTCACAGGTTTCAGATCAGGTAACAGAAGCTGTTGGAGATATCAGTAAAGGTGCGACAGCTCAGGCAGAAAACGTTGAAGATTCTGTAGGAAACACAAATGAAATGGGTGACAGCATCGAAGATATTACCGTTAGTGTTGATGATCTTTCAGGTGCTACTGTAGAAATGTTAAATGCCGCAAATAGAACTGTTGAAGCTCTTGATGCACTTATGGAACAGAATAAAGAAGTTATGGATTCTATGAAGGAAATTGATCACCAGATTAAGGATACAAACCAGGCAGTCAAAGAAATATCAGAAGCTTCAAGTATTATTACTGAGATTTCAGCTCAGACTAACCTTCTTTCACTTAATGCTCAGATCGAAGCTTCAAGAGCAGGTGATTATGGTAAGGGATTCTCTGTTGTTGCAAATGAAATTGGAGATCTTGCAGAAGAGTCCAAGAAAGCAGCTGTATCAATCAATAAGATAGTAGAAACACTTGTGGAAGATTCTGCAAGAAGCATGGCTACAATTGATAAGTTAAATGAAGGATTCAAGCTTCAGAATAATCAGCTTAACAGCACAAAGAAGGACATGGACGGCGTTGTATATAACGTTAACAACGTAGATCAGAGTACACAGACTATTTCTGATAAGGTTCATCTGCTTAAGCTTTCAAGAGAAAAGCTTACTGATATTATTTCAGAGCTTTCAGCTATTTCTCAGCAGAATGCAGCTTCTACAGAAGAGACAAATGCATCTATGGAAGAACTGAATGCAACATTTACCCTTATCAGTAACTCAGCATCAGATCTTAAGAACCTTGCTGATACACTTAACAATAAGATTAACTTCTTCCAGCTTGCTTAATTTCATAAAAAAGATTTAATTTTTTAGGTCAGAAATGTGTGAATAACACATTCTGGCCTTTTTATATTTAGGATATCCAAGTGCTACTATGCTTTAAAATGTGCTATTATGTATTATGAATTTTCAATAAGGGGGAATTTATAATGAGTAACTATGAACATTCTGTATTCAAAGAAAGGAAAGTTAATACATTTGATTTTAAAGAGGACAAAGTCTCTAAAGACAGGTTAAAAGCTGCTATTGGCGACTATGCACAATTTGACCTTCTGAATACGAAGGAAATGAATGCCGACCAGATATTTGCTGATGAAGTTCAGGAGATAATGCCTACCAAAAAGACACTTACAAGTAGGATAAAAAATGCTTTTTCCGGAATATTTCATAAAAAAAGTATTGGAAAAATGGAGCAGGGTAAGCGTGTAGAGCGTGCTAAAGAAAAAATCCTATTGCAGAATCACATGATAAGTGAAAGAAAGCTTCTAAAAAAACGTAGAGAAGAAGATTTGAATTATCTAAATGAAGTGGTTGGAGAAGAACAACTTGAATTAATAAAAGAAAAATATACTACGCCTGAAGCAAAAGAAGCATTAAGGAACTGGTCTGTAATAAACAAATTAAATCGTTATGGCCATGATTCAGATTTAATTGACAAATCTCTGGTTAGCAAAGACAAATATGCATATAAATATGATTTACCTTTAATATTAGGTGATGTTAATGCTGCAAAGGTGGAAGATTTTGAGTATACATCAGATAATGAATTTGTAAGTAATTTTGCATCTAAGTATGATCAAATCTGTAGGTATGCTTCTGCTGACTTCTTTTATAAGGAGTTTTATAAATTAGAATCTAATCATAATATTAATAAAGTTTCCATTGTAGATGTTAGAGCAAAAATCGATTTTTTTAAGCAACTCAAAGAAGATTATGAGGATAGAATGAAACTTATATCTTCTCCATATTATGCATTACTTGCAAAATCAGATATGGACAGATATATGAAGAAAAATGGGGAAAGCCTCATTGATAATGAAATACAGGATGAGAAGCTAAGGGATTACATAAGATTGTTTAGAAAAGTCAGTAATAATCCATTACAAATGAAAAAAAATAATTACATGAATTTCTACAATAATGCTTTGAATACTGCTCGTACCGAAAGAAAAAATAAGGATGTCATTCTTTGGGAGCAGAACAGAAGCAAATTGAAAGAACTTGAAGATATAAAGATGGAGGAATGTGAACAGAATAAATATTATTTTGAGGACAAGCCTTATTATACTGAAGAAGATTCAAAAATGCGTGAAGTATTCTTAAAAGACAGGCTTCTTAGAAAAAAATCTTATTCAAAAGACAATAGGGAATTCGTAAATTCAGTCATGTTGACATCGCAAGGCGGAAAACTTCTTGGATTTGAAGATGATGACATTCAAAAATATGAAAATATTTTTCTTGATGTTATAGAAAATGGTGAGATTTATGGTAAAAAAATTGCTCCGGAGCACCAGGGAATATTGAGAGAAACTATTATTAATCTCATGGAATCCAGAAGGGATTACGCAGCAAGTGGTTGGTCAATGAGTTACTGCTATAAAATTTATTTAGGTTCAGAATATGATTACAATAATGAATTATTTAAAGTAACTGAGGAAGGAAAAGAACTTGCTGAATTTATGAAAGCTTCAAATACGATGAATGATGTACAGAATTCATATAATGAAACAAAAGTAGCATACGGTGAAATCTTTATAAAAATTTATAAATTATTGGGTGAGTTTGGTTACCCACTTTCAAAAGATATGAAGTATGAAAAGCGTATGGATGAACAAGTTGAAGAAGGTTTAGAATATTTTCGTAAAAGAATTGAAGAGAATTATTATAGTGGCCATCCGGTTAAAGATGGCGAAGAAAGAAAGCGTAAGGAATTACCAAGGACAAAAGTAAATAACAAAGAATATATAGTTTTAGACGATTATGATATCTTAGATAAAATGGCAGGAAAAAGTTATAATTTTGATGAGAAGACAGCAAAATATTTTGATGAGTATGCCAATATATGTAAGAAACTTGCTGCCGGTTACTATCTTCTTGCACTCGATGGAGGAGAAAAAAGCCTTGTATATTATGGTATGCAGGAAAGACTTAGAAGTAGGAGGGAATTCCTTAGTGCAGAAATAAATAAGGTAATTGACGGAAAGCTTGATAGTTTTGAGCAAAAATAAATTTTCTTAATAATGACAGACAGCAATGTTGCGAATAAATAAAATAGTAATAGTTTTTTAGATATAAAATATAAATAGTAAAGTTATAAAAGGATAAAGGGATCAGAAAGTGTCAATAAGATATTTTCTGATCTTTTTTTTAGCAGTGACTTTTATAAATTTAATGTTACATAATAATTTGTAATATATTTTGAAAGAATCATTAGATTAAATGAGAGAAAAAAGAAATATTTAGTTTAATATTAGTTTAACGACGTACACAATAACTATAACAGTACACAAATATAAAAACAAATCAATACCGTAAATAAAGAGAATTAAACACACCTATTTTTCTACATTCTATATATATAAAAACAAACGATAAATATATATTAATGATAATAATAGTCAAGATTTTACTTTTAATTTAAAGGAGGGCATAAAGATGAGTGATTCTTTAAAGAAGAAAATAATACTGGCTATCGTGTTAATATATTTTATTTCACCTGTTGATGCATTTCCAGGACCTGTAGATGACATAATTGTTGCCGTTATTGGAGCATTATTTTCAGCACCTCTAGGTGGAAACGCAGAATAAGGTAAGGAAGGATACAATATGAATACTATAGATAAAAGAGAAGTAACAGAAGCTATAAATGCTGCAGATGATGCACTTATGCATCTTAATAGTGCAAGACAGTGTCTTAACAGTGCAAGCAACTGGGGACTGCTTGATATGTTTGGCGGAAATATGATCACAGGATTATTTAAGCATGGAAAGATGGCAAGTGCTGAGCGTGAAATTGAACAGGCAAGATATTCTCTTCAAAAATTTAGTAGAGAATTGCGTGACGTACATGGCTTTTCGTCAATTCATATAAATGATTTTCTGTCTTTTGCAGATTTCTTTTTCGATGGATTTGTAGCTGATGTACTGGTACAGTCTAAGATTAGTAGTGCCAAGAGACAGTGTGATGAAGCAATCCGCAGAGTTCAGGATATAAGAAATCAGCTTGCTGGAATGCTGTAATCACGCATTATTGGACTTAAATAATCTATAATTTTATTTATCATTTTTTCGAGTTAATATTTTATTAACGTTAAAAACACATTTTAAACACAAGAAGGGATTAGTATATAAACATGGAAGCAAACAGAACTTCCTCCTCCCCCTCATAAGAAAACAAGAAAAGTAAATGCATATCTGATTTGACTTATACATAAGCCTTGTCAGATATGCATTTACTTTTTGATACATAATGTAAATTATCATATAATTTCGCCTTGTTGTCTTCGTATCATTCTTTTTTCTACATGTTTTAAATGTTCAGATAGAGAAAGTTTAGCAAATTCTTTTTGCGAAGACTTAAGATACTGTAATATTTGGGCATGTTCTTTAAGCGCTTCCTTTCGATTATTATGCAAAGTTCCTGATAAAACATTCATACGAACCATGGCATTATTAATACTTTGTATGAACTCAATCAATAAGGAATTGTCACAACATTCTGCAAGAGAACAGTGAAACTGTTTATCTAATTCAGCAAAACCTAAATTATCATTTGGATTATCATTAGCTAATAATAGCTGTTTATTATAAATATCTTCTAGATAAGTTAGTTTTTCCTCAGAGAGCGGGAAATCAGTACAATCCAGGGCCATACATTCTAATGCGATACGTACTTTGGAAGCATCTGTGACATTTTTTTCAGTGATTTTTGATACATAAATATGTCCAGTAGCATCCTGAGAAAGTAATTTTTCATATACTAATTGCTGAAGAGCAGATCTTATGGGAGTACGACTTATTGAAAGCATATTACTTAACTGTTCTTCGGTTAAAAATGTGCCTGGTTTTAATGAATTTGTATTAATTGCCTCACGAATCTGTTCATAAGCCTGTTCTTTTAAAGTTGTATTTTTTTTTATTGGAGTAAGTGACATGAAAGAGACCTCCTTTTTTGTATACATTTATGATAATGTAACTGGAACTTTTTTGCAAGAAAAATCAATAAAATCTGAATTTTCTGTTGACAGCATAAAAATGAAGTGATAAAAATGTATACAGTACACATAGCAAAGGGGCTAGATTTTATCTAGCTCCTTTTTTTATACAAAAATGTTAAGTGCAAATGTAATACTGGAAATTTGTAAGAACAAAAGAATTCATTATCTTATAAATTTTCAAAAGATTTTTTAATAGGAAATATGAGAGGAGAAATGTATGAGAGAAGATATTATTCAGCTTACTAAGGAACTGGTAAAGATTCCGAGTATTAATTCAACAGAAGGTGAACGGCATATAGGTGAATATATAGAAGAGTACATTCGTAGTATTCCATATTTTAAAAAACATCCAGATCAGGTTATTGTACAGGAACTAAAAAATGATGAGTTACATAGACGAAATGTTTTAGCCATTCTTATAGGTGAAAAAGACAATGATGGAAAAACACTACTTTTACATGGGCATACAGATACCGTTGGACTCGAAGGATATGGAGCATTAGAGCAATATGCATGTGATCCTGATGAATTACATACACGCCTTTTAGAAGTAGAATTACCAAACGATGTAAAAGAAGATCTTTTATCAGGAGAGTACATGTTTGGGAGAGGCGCTTGTGATATGAAAGATGGGGATGCAGTTTTCTTAGGAATTCTAAAAGATGCATGTGAACATCCGGAAAATTTAGCCGGAAATATCGTAGTATCTTTCAATCCAGTAGAGGAGAATCTGCATACCGGAATAATAGAGGCAACGGATATATTGTTGGATTTAAAGAAGAAATACAATCTCAATTACATTATGGGAATTAATAATGATTATATATGTCCTTTATTTCCTGGAGATGAAGTAAAAACTATATACACAGGTATGGTTGGTAAGCTTCTTCCTTGTTTCTATATCCAAGGAAAGGAAACACATGTAGGGCAATGCTATGAAGGCGTAGATGCTTCTTATTTAGCTTCGGAATTAGTACATAATATTCATTTAAATCATGAATATACAGATGAATATGACGGAGAAAATTGCTATCCTCCGAGTGTCTTAAAAATGAAAGATTTAAAACCCTGGTACAACGTTCAAACAGCTAAAGAAGCTTTTGTATATTTCAATTATTTTGTACACAATCAGACAATTGATGTTATCACAGAGAAGTTAGTTAAGGCAGCTCAGAAAGCGTTTACCGATGTATTTGATAAAACCAATTTAGAAACAAAATGGTTTTCTGAGGCTAACAAGGACAACACAAAATGTCCGGAATATTCAAGCAAAGTGTTTACATATGAAGAATTGCTGCAAAAAGCCAAGGAAAAAGATGACTTTAAAGATGAAAAGATAGAACAACTTATAGCTGATGAAATTCAGAATGGATGCGATAAAAGAGAAGCTCCAATAGCGGTAATCAGATATTTATTACAGATATTAGGAATAACGTCACCTTGCATTGTATTGTATTATGCACCTCCGTATTGTCCTCATAATACAATTCAAGGAGAACAGGAAAAAATACGTGAAGAACTTATGACAATAGCAGATGAGATCTCTAAAAAATATAATGAGAGTTTTAGATTTATGAGGTTTTATCCAAGTCTTTCAGATAGCAGTTATCTTAAGATTGATGAAACGAAAGAGTCTTTGGAATCTTTAACGAAAAATTTTCCTGGATTTGAATTATTGTTCCCGCTACCAATAAATAATATTGAGAAATTATCCATCCCAGCAGTAAACTTTGGCGGATTCGGAAAAGATGCACATAAATGGACTGAAAGGGTTAACTTAAAATATACATTCGAAGTATTACCAAAACTTATTGAGAAAACAATTGATTTTTATCTGAGATAAAGGAATAGAAAATGAGAAAAATTGTACTTAGTGGAAAAAGAATCATAACAGGAGAAGGATGTTTATCTGTTTTATCGGAGTTTAGTTATAAACGTGTAATGATTGTTACAGGCGGTAAATCTATGATTGAATCGCATGTAATTGATAGAGCAACTGATTATATTCAGAAAGAGGACACTGAAATTCTTGTATATAGTGGTGTACCTAAAAATCCTTCTACTGAGGATGTAGACAGAGGTCTTCTTAAATGCCAGAGTTTTAAACCAGATTGCATACTCACGATTGGTGGAGGTTCTGCTCTTGATTGTGCAAAGGCAATTTTACTGTTTTATGAATTTCCATATTTAAACTTTGATAATGTTCTTGAATACAATCTGAAAGGTTTGATTCCTGCAGAAAGGAAGACAGCTCTTATTTGTGTTCCATCAACTTCTGGAACAGGCTCTGAATTAACAAGAGGAACTGTAATAACTGATATTCAAAAAGAGTTAAAAGTACCTATTATGACGGACTGCCTGCGTCCTGATATTGCAATTTTGGATGTAGATATCGTAATGACAATGCCCAAAAATATAGTGGCAGAAACAGGCATGGATGCACTTACTCATGCTATTGAAGCATATATAAATCATAACCTGGATGAATTTGATGAAGGTCTTTGCAGTTCAGCTATTGTAGGAATTATGGAATGGTTACCTAAGTCGGTTCTTGATAATGATAAGGAAGCTCGTGAAAAAATACATAATTATCAGGCAATGGCAGGAATAGGCTTTGCTAATGTTGGATTGGGTATGGTTCATGGTATAGCACATGCATTTGGAGCAGCATATAACATGGCACATGGACTTACTAATGCGATTATTCTTCCATATGTTCTTGATTATAACAGGCAGGATCCCACTGTAGATAAAAAATTAAAAGAATTATCTTACAGGTGTCATTGCAGCGATATTGTAAAAGAAATTATCAAAATGAGAAAAATGTTTGATATACCCGAATCATTTAACGCGGCAGGGATTACAGAAGAAATGTTTCTGGAAAAGCATGATCTAATCTTAGAACATGCAATGCTTGGAGCAACCAGGGTAAATCCTGTAGTGATGAATAAAACAGAAATGGATAAAATGATTGGCTTAGTATATTGGGGAAAATAATTTAGGTAGGAGGAGAAAAATTATGAGTAGTATGTATGAGAGATGTTGCAAGGTAATGCCAGAAGTTGCTAATCGTGCAACTAAATTAGGAATTGTTGATTCTGAGGGGTGTTATGTTTATACCGAAGATAATAGAAAAGTACTGGATTTTGCAAGTGGAGTGGCAGTAAATAATCTTGGTGCAAAAAATCAGGAAGTAGTGGATGCCATAAAAAATCAGTTAGATACAATGATTCATGTAGGACATAATGTTGTCTACAACGAATCTTATGTTGCACTTGCGGAAAAGCTTGTCGAATTAACAGGTGGAGACACCAAGGTATACTTTAGTAATTCAGGTGCAGAAGCAAATGATGGCGCAATGAAACTTGCCAAGTATGTGACAAAACGACCGGCTGTAATTGCATTTCGTAATTCATTTCATGGAAGAACTATAGGTTCTTTATCTGTAACAGGTTCAAGCAGTTCATATAGAAAAAATTATGAACCTTTGATGCCATCTGTATATTGGGCTGATTATGCTAACTGCCATAAATGTCCATTTGGTAAAAAGGAAAACTGTTGTGGAATGGAATGCCTAAAACAGTTTGATTCAATTTTTGCAAAAATGATTGATCCTGAAAGCGTTGCGGCAATTATTGTAGAACCAGTACAGGGAGAAGGAGGCTATATTCCTCCTAAAAAAGAGTTTTTAAAAGGATTAAGGGAAATTTGTGATAAATACGGTATTATGCTTATTTTTGATGAAGTGCAGACAGGAATTGGAAGAACTGGCGAAATATATGCATTTCAGACATATGATGTTAAACCTGACATTTTAACCAGTGCAAAAGCGTTAGGAGGAGGAATACCACTTTCTGCAATTATTGCCAAAAAAGAAATAATGGATAAATGGCCTTCAGGAGCGCACGGAGGTACATTTGGAGGTAATCCTCTAGCATGTGCTGCAGGTCTTAAGACTTTGGAAATTATTGAAAGAGATAATATTTTAGATAATGTAAAAAAACAAGGCGAATATATGAGAAAGAGGCTTAACGAATTACAAGAGAAATATTCTGGCAGGATAAGTGATGTTAGAGGTGTAGGACTTATGAATGCTATGGAACTTGTGACTAAAGATGGAGCGCCTGATGAAAAGTTAACAAGTGCCATAAAAACAAAGGCATTGGAAAAAAATTTATTATTACTTACATGTGGAAGTGATCATAATGTAGTACGTTTTATAACTCCACTCACTGTTACACAGGAAGAAATCGACATTGCAATATCAATAATTGATGATGTTATGAAGGAACTTGTATGAACTTATTGCAGCAGATGCTGATTCTATTATTTTATAGATAGTTGGTCATGAATTGGCAAATTATTCTCATTTTTATTTTTCAAAATATAGATATACAGGAGGTGTAGTATGCCAACATTGCAAATGTATATGGATAGAAGTCGTATAGATAATATGTTTAAGTCAGATGTTTATGAAGAGGTATGGGGAAGTGATTTTGGAGTAAATAACTCAGTTGGAAAAATCCGGAAAATATTAGTTCATTGTCCAGGAGAAGAAATAAAACAACTTTCAGAAGGTAAGTATGAAGAAGAAGCTGGTGCAAGAATATTAAAAAACAAGAATGGCCAAATACGTAATTATTGGAAAGATGATAAATTGCCAAATTTAGATTTACTGCAGAAACAGCATCACGAATTAACTGATATTCTGGCAAATGAAAATATAGAAATTTATTATCTTGAAGATCCAACAAATTATTGGACAAATTTAACATTTACAAGAGATGTTGCTTTAATGACACCTAAAGGTGCAATATTAACCCGATTTGCCATGTATTTTCATCAGGGAGATACTTTTTATACACAAAAATTCCTGGCGGATAGAAATATTCCAATCATTGGAGCTATTCAAGGAAGAGGTACAATAGAAGGTGGCTCATTCTCGATGTTGGACCCACATACTGCTATTGTTGGAAGATCAGTAAGAATAAATGATGAAGGTATTGAACAATTAAGAACTTTATTGTCATACCAGGAGATTAATTTAATAGTAGTTGATATGCCTGCATATTATATACATCTTGATGAAGCTTTTGTACCTGTTGATAAAAATAAGATTTTAGTCAGCACATTTATATTGCCTCACTGGTTTTTGAAAATGTTACAGGAGAAAGGTTACGAGCTTATAGAAACAGATAGAGATGATCCAATGCTTACAAATAATTGTATAGCGTTGGAACCAGGAAAGGTTCTGTTTTCATCTAAAGGTTTGAAAACTATGAAAAATCTGGAAAAAGCAGGGATAGAGGTTGTACCTGTAGATATTACTGAAATCAATAAGCTTGGAGGCGGAATACATTGTTCCACCTTGCCGTTATGTAGAGATTCTATATGAGAGGTGCTACTATGAGCGAAAAAAAATATATAATCACAGTTACCAGACAATTTGGAAGCCTTGGAAGACCTATCGCAAAAAAATTGGCTGAGAGGCTTAATATTAAATATTACGACAGAGAGTTAGTGGATTTAACTGCGAAAAAGTTGAATATGACAGTTTCTGAAATAGCGGAACTTGAAGAGTCTGTAAAAGGGGGATTTTTTCAAATGAAGTATCCCCTGGGGCTTGGAACATCTAATATTCGAGATAAGATTTTTGAAAACCAGAAAAGAATCATTAAAGAAGTCGCAGAAAAAGAATCATGTATTATCGTTGGCAGATGCGCAGATTCAATATTATACGAATATGAAAATTCGTTACATATATATATTTATGCTCCTAAGGATGTCAGGTTCGAAACCTGTATCAAGGATTTTGGTATGAATCCAGATGAAGCAAAACGTATGATGCTGGAAGTAGATAAGGCCAGAGAACGTTATCATATGGATTATGCTGGTTTTTTGCCAGGTGATCCTAGATATAAGGATTTTATGATCGATTCAAGTATGTTGGGTGTAGATAAAACAGTAGATCTTATTGAGAATTGCGTAAAGTTATTTCTAAGTTCTACACCACATAAGAAAAATAGAAAATGTATACAATTTTGAGTTTTTCCCTTTTATGTGTTGACACATAATCCTCATTATGCTAGTATATGCAGCATAATACAAATGAATACTGTATACAAAAAACAAAGGCGTTTCTTTTTAAAATAAGAAGCGCCTTTTTGTATAAGGAGAATATTATGCAGACAGTATCAAATGAAAAAATAATTACAATCGAACATCTTTCTAAGAATTATAATACACTCCCAGTACTTAAGGATATAAATCTTACAGTTAATAAAGGTGAGGTAATCGCAATAATTGGTCCATCCGGATCTGGAAAAAGTACAATGCTTCGTTGCTTAAATGCGCTGGAAACAATTAGTGGTGGTGAAATTTTTTATAAAGATAAACCCGTTTCCAAAATGAAGAAATACTCAAAATTAAGAGAAGAAGTGGGAATGGTATTTCAGCATTTTAATTTATTTTCTCATATGACAGTGCTTGAAAATATCATATATGCGCCTATGAAGGTAAAAAAGAGAGCGAAAGATACAATTGTTATTGAAGCTACTAATCTTCTTGAAGCTGTTGGACTTAAAGAAAAAAAGGATGTATATCCTGAAATGCTATCAGGAGGCCAGAAACAGCGAGTTGCAATTGCAAGAGCTTTGGCAATGCAGCCTGAAGTTTTATTATTCGATGAACCTACATCAGCACTCGATCCGGAAATGGTTGGGGAAGTTCTTTCAGTAATGAAAAATCTAGCTAAAACTGGAATGACAATGTTAATTGTTACTCATGAAATGGGATTTGCAAGAGAAGTTGCAGACAGGGTTATTTTCATGGATGAAGGATACATAATGGAAGATGGCACTCCGGAAGATGTTTTCGAGAATACACAAAATCAAAGAGTAAAAGCATTTCTTAGCAAAATGCTATAGGAGGAGATGTCATGGCAGTTTTTTGGAAAATTTTAGTAAAATACAGAATGCTTTTTATAGGTGGTTTAAAAATCACATTAATAGTATCCATTTTAACAATTATATTTGGAACTTTTTTTGGAATACTAATGTCATTTATGAAAATGAGCAAAATAAAACCTATACGTTGGTTTGCTAATGCATATGTAGAATTTATCAGAGGAACTCCTGTATTAGTGCAGATATCACTGGTTTTTTATGGATTACCAATGATGGGAATAGTAATTCCAAGCATAATGATTGGTGATATAGATATATCAAGATTATCTGCAGGTATTATTGCACTGACAATAAATACAACTGCTTATATCTGCGAAATAGTACGAGGTGGAATTATTTCAGTAGACAGGGGACAAACAGAAGCAGCATTGGCACTTGGAATGGGAAATGCCAGAACATTGATTTGTATAGTTCTTCCGCAGGCAATGAAAAACATTCTTCCTTCTATGGGAAACGAATTCATAACCATTATTAAGACTTCATCACAGGTTTCCGTAATAGGTATTGGTGAACTTATGTATGCTGCGGATACAATTAGAGGAATTAGTTTTGAACCTATGGCGCCGTTGATTATAGTTGCTTTGATATATTTCTTAATAACATCGGTATTTTCTATCATATTAAATAATTTAGAAAAGCGAATGGCACGTAGTACACAGCGTTTATAAATAGCACTTTAGCAGGTAACTGCTTTAGGAATAAAGAAAAGAGAGGACAAGATTATGAAAAAAAGACTGTTGGCAATGGTAATGGCACTTACAATGGGAACTATGGCACTTACGGGTTGTGGATCTTCTGGAGCTTCAGATTCTGCAGAAGCATCAGAAAAAGAGACTACAACAGAAACTGAAGAAGCAACCGAAGAGACAACTGAAGAAGCAGCTGAAGAAACAACTGAAGAAACAACTGAAGAAGCAGCTGAAGAAACATCTGAAGAAATGGGACCAGTTCTTTCAAAAATCAAAGAATCTGGAAAGCTTATAGTTGGAACTGCTTCAGGCTATCCTCCATATGAGTTTGTAGATATTACTTCTGTAGATCAGACTGTTATCGGTGTTGATATGGAATTGGCACAGTCGATAGCTGATGAACTTGGTGTAACTCTTGAAATTCAGGATATGACATTCACAGCTTTATTGGCTGCTATTCCAGCAGGTAAAGTAGATATGGCAATTGCAGGTGTTTCACCAACTGATGAAAGAAGAGAGACTATGGACTTTTCTGACAGTTATTTATTTGCTGATCAGGCTGTAATCATTAACAAAACAGATGCTGAAAAATACAAAACTTTCGATGATTTAAAAGGAGCAACTCTCGCTGCACAGAAATCTACAACACAGGAAAAACTGGTACAGGAATTGCTTCCAGATAATACTCTTGTTTCACTTGAACAAGTTCCAGAATGTATCCTTGAACTTAAGAATGGAAAAGTTGATGGTGTTGTAATAGAAAGTATTGTAGGAGAACAGTATATTCTTGCAGATGATACACTTCAGTTTGCAGAAGCTAATTTTGACAGACAGAAAGAAGCAGCTGTTGTATTTGATAAGGGAAACGAAGATCTTATTGAAATTGTAAATGAAGTCATAAAAGAGAACCAGGATGCTGGTAATTTTGAAAAGTGGGTTGATGAATATAGCAAAATTGTTGTTGAGAACGCTCAGTAATATGGCATTTAGATAACCGGTTCTTTTATCGTTTTAATTTAATATAAGCAACTGAAAACTTAAGAAACTGGATTGCAGGGACACCTACAAATGTTATAGCGAAATGAAACAGATTTTATAAATAAAAATACCCTATAAAGGGAGGAAGCCAGGTTGTGAGGGAGACAACCTGGCTTTAATTAGTATGAAAAAGTTTATTCTTATGAGGGGGAGTTCATAAATGAACTTTTTGAAATGCTTTGTTGCATTTCTTGATTATAATATAATCTATGAACCTTAATTGAAACTAAGGAGGATGTGAAAAACTTATGAAATAATATCAATTATTGGGCTGCACTTAAAAGCATATTAGCTGTCAGTTCAGGCTCAGTGATCATTAAATTATGTCCAGTATCAATAATAATTGTAAAAAAATCATACAAATATATATATGCTGCAACGGGAAGTTTTTGGACTATAATCCATTGGCTTCTAAAAGATGATGAAACTGATATAGATACAATGGCTGCATGG
>JAILEJ010000215.1 GCA_024688095.1 Butyrivibrio sp. | reverse complement strand
AATGAAGAGTGGTAAGGTTGAAGACGGAAAGATGACTCTTAGAGCCAAGATTGATATGTCTTCAACCTTACCACTCTTCATTTCTTCAAAAAGTCTGAGGTTTTCTTCAACACTTCTGTCTCTATTAGGATCATTTTTTCCTGGTTCAGTAAGTGTACCTCTGTATTCTCTCATCTCATCAGAAGTAAGTTCTGAAATATAAGCCTTGCCCTTCTTTATAAGAAGAACAGCCTTCTCATACATAGTATCAAAATAATCTGAAGCATGGAAAAGACGATCTTCGTAATCTGCTCCAAGCCACTGAACATCTTTGATGATAGAATCCATAAATTCTGATTTTTCCTTTGTAGGATTAGTATCATCAAATCTCATATTGAACTTACCGTTATATTCCTTGGCAAGTCCATAGTTTAAAAGAATACTCTTTGCATGTCCTATATGTAAAAAACCATTTGGTTCAGGGGGAAATCTTGTCTGAACATGATCATAAACTCCCTCCTCAAGGTCTTTATCAATAGCATTTTCAATAAAATTTCTGGAAACAACAGTATTATCCTCTTCTGTTTCTCCATTAACTAAATTCTTTGGTTCTTCCATTTTCTGTTAAATCCAACTTTCTATGTCCATTTTTCTGTTTCCACAGTTAAATTTATGATACCACAAAGGGTAAAATAAGCAAATTTAAATATTTTTAACAAGCTTATTACTATTTTTATAAATATATTTATCTTCAAAATCTTTTTCAGATAATGGCTTATCAAAATAATATCCCTGTATATAACGAACCTTCATTCCCTCTATTGCACTAAGCTGTCCTGCACTTTCTATTCCTTCCACACAGACATCCGCTCCAATAGTTTCTCCAAGTTCAGCGATCATCTTGATAAATGCTTTTGAATAATTATCAGATGCAAGGTCTTTTACAAAGCTCTGATCCACCTTGATCACATCAAAAGGCAGTGACCTGATACTTGAAAGAGAAGAATATCCTGTTCCAAAATCATCAAGAGCAAATTTTATTCCAAGTCCCTTTATCTTCATAAGTACAGCCCTGGTTCTTTCCATATTGTTAATGGCCATAGACTCAGTTATCTCGAGAACAAGACTTTCAGGTCTTATACTGTATTTTCTTATTAGTTCACTCAGCATATCTACAAAGTCTTTTTGCATAAGCTGAACTACTGAAAGATTAACATTAATACAAATATTTTTATATCCTGCTTTATTCCATTTACTTATGCATTCGCAAGCCTTTTCAAGCACATAGTTACCTATAGGATTTATAAGTCCAAGATACTCTGCAAGCGGAATAAACTCACCAGGAGAAATAAATCCAAGCTTGCTGGAATTCCATCTAACAAGCGCCTCTGCACCCTTCATGGCATTATCCCCTGAGAGTACATCAATTATAGGCTGGAAATATACTACAAATTCCTTGCAATTTTCAAGAGCCGCATCTCTCATGCTCTTTTCCATATCAAGTCTTCTAATAGAAGACGCATCTATATTATCTGAATACTTGGCAATACGGTTCTTACCAGATCTCTTGGCCTCATACATAGCAATATCAGCCTTTTTGATAAGATCAGATACATTGTCCCCATCATCCGGAAAAACAACAGAACCCATACTCATTGTACAATAGTAATCTGAATCTTTCAGATACCATGGCTTTGCAAATATATGTTTTACATCCTCAAGTATTCGGTCATATTCATCAAAACTCTCAGTTGGAACAATAATTACAAATTCATCTCCGCCCATTCTGTAGCACGAATTTGCGATACCATCAACATTGGAAATAGCTCTTGAAATATCCTGTAATAATATATCTCCATACTGATGTCCCAGGGTATCATTGATTTTCTTGAAGTCATCAAGATCAAGATAACATATAACGCCCTTTGAATCGTACTTTCTTGCCTCACTGACATATCTTTCCAAATCTCTTTCACAGCACATTCTGTTATATAATCCCGTAAGGAAATCAGTATATGCCTGCTGCTCAATTCGTTTCTGATACATCTTTTTTTCTGTAATATCATAAACAGCGCAAAGTGAAACCGGCCTTCCATCTACCCATGAAATACGAGTATAAAAAAGCTCATACCATCTGTCTCTCAAATCATGATAAACTTCATAATTGCCGCTTTTACTTCTTGATGGAATACTGCTTTCAAAAAGCAGCTCAAGACTTCCATCACTAAGCTCTTTAGAAAAATTATTTCTAAGACTTCTGTTTGCAAAAAGTAACGCTCCGGTCTTAGTATCTCTTACATATATAGAACTTCCTACATTATCAAGAATAGCTTCCAGCGATGCAAAAGAACTTGCTATGGAATTGCGCTGAATTCTTTTTACGATAATATTCTGCAAAATTCTAACCGCATCATTGATAAATTTGATATCATCAATGCTCCAGATATGCTGATGTCTGTTTTCTGAAAAAGCTGCATAAAAGCCAATTGAACCATTAATCTGAATAGGCATAGCAAC
>JAILEJ010000184.1 GCA_024688095.1 Butyrivibrio sp. | reverse complement strand
CTGTAACAGAATCATTTCAGAAATGAAAAAGGTCGTTTCGTGATGAGATCATAGTTTTTCTTATGTATTTATGATACGAATAACTTGGAGGATTATTGCCTTATGAAGATAGCAGTATGTGATGATGAAGAAAAAATAAGAAACATAATAATGTCGGAGCTGAAATCATCATTTCCGGATGATGAGATTATAAGCTTTGGTATAGGGGAAGATGTTCTGAGATCTGTTGAACAAGATGGCTATATGCCGAATATTATTCTCCTAGATATTATGATGCCCGGCGTGTCCGGAATGGATGTCGCCAGGAAACTTCGTGATATTAGTGATGATGTTGTTATCATTTTTATAACAGGTGAAAAGCAATATGTATTTGATGCTTTTGATGTGAGAGCTTTCCATTTTCTTGTAAAGCCATTCTCAAATGAGAAGTTGGTAAGCGTGATAAAGGCTGCAAAAGAGGAAATAGCCAAAGCTACATTAAAGCCTCAAAAGAAGTATGTGATGTTGAACTCACGAGGCAGTCATATAAGACTATGCGCTTCTGACATTATATTTGCAGAAGTGTATGGGGCCAGGATAATCGTACACACAAGAACCGATGAAATTGAGTATTATGGACATCTTTCAGAACTGGAAAAGCTTGTAGGTGATGGCTTTTTCAGGACTCATAGAGGGTATCTTGTAAATTTGCGATTCGTAAAGAAGTATGATGCAGGAAAGTGCTATATGTCTAAGGGGGAAGCACTTATTTCAAAACAAAACTATAAGGTTTTTGTAAAAGCTTTGATAGATTACAACAAAAAGAGAGCGGAGTAAGCAGCTTTTCCATAATTTATAGAGGTTAAGAGAATAAATGATTACAGAAGCTATGTGGGATCAGGTAAATCAGATATCAATGATTGCAAATGTATTGTTAAATGCAGTACTTGTGTCAGTATTTTACATACCATTTATGAGAAAAAGAGTACGTGCTGTTATACTCGGAGCGGTTTATGCAATGGCGATGTATATACTATATTTTGCTACCATAAATTTTTCAGGTGTGACTGCTTATGCTCTTGGCTGTGCTGCAGTATGTATTATCTCCGCTATAACGGAGAGGATAAATATACCGCAGAAAATTTTTTTATCAATAACTATGTATTTGCTTTTGTGGATATCAATGGAACTGGCAATCTTACCATGGAACTTAATATGTTCTGTGACATTTTTGAATCCTAAAGTGGTAGGGGATTTACAGCAGATTATGCTTTATGGTTTGGCACAAGCTATTCATGCTGTAATAAGATGTGCTTTGTTGGTTATAGGAATACATCTGATTAAAACGATGTACAGCCGTAAAAAAGAACTTATGGAATGGAGAGAATTAGCTTTTTTATCAGCAACGTACATAACAATAATAGTATCTTACTGGATATGTACATTTATGGAAGAAGCTTTTGAAAAAGCTTCGGGTGAATATTTCTGGAATAGATATCCTGTATATCATGAAATGCGTGCATTATTTGGTGTGGTAGCTTTTCTCACTATGATTGCAGTGATCTATTTTTATCAAAAGATTAAGACTTCAGAGGAAGAAGTACTGCAAAACTCTCTTGTAAACAGTCAGATTGACGAGTTGTCAGGGCATGTTCATTCAATGGAGAAAGTTTATTCAGATATTCGTGGGATAAGGCATGATACTAATAACCATATCATGGTACTTGGTAATCTAATAAAAGAAAACAATAGTGATCAGGCTTTACAATACTTACATGACTGGTCTGAGGATTTCCATGCTGTAGATATAAATGCAAAGACCGGAAATCCTGTCACTGATATAGTGATTTCAGAGAAGCGGAGACAGGCTGAGGACGTTGGAATACGATTTGTAGATGATTTTCACTATCCGAAAGAAGGTAAATTGGAATCCATAGATGTGGGCGTTATTCTGAATAATGCTCTTTCAAATGCTATAAGGGCTGCAGAAAACCTGGATAAATCTTTCGTGGAGATAAAATCCTGGCGTAGTGGTGATATGTTCATGATCCAAGTCAAGAACAGCT
>JAILEJ010000156.1 GCA_024688095.1 Butyrivibrio sp. | reverse complement strand
TTACTTATTGATGCAATTACTACAAAATATAAAGGATAAGCAATAATAACAAAAATCAGAATACTAAGTATAATTACTGCTGCACCAAAGATTCTATCTGATAGGTTCCTTGTTTTGATTGTGGAACTCTGACTAATAGCTTTACTCATTTTATTATCTCCTTAATTACATAAGTCCTGTTCCTGTAATCTTCTTTGAAATCTTATTTGTAATTATCAGGAATACAAAATTAACAACTGTATTAAACAGACCTACCGCTGAACCAAACGAGAACTGCGATGATTTAATACCAACATTGTAAACATATGTTGAAATAACCTCAGAAGCTCCAAGGTTTAAGCTGTTCTGCATAAGGAAAATCTTGTCAAAACCAACATTCAAAATTCCACCCATATTCAAAATAAGAAGAATCATTATTGTAGGGATAATTGCCGGAAAATCTATATTTATCATAGTCTGCCAGCGATTTGCGCCATCAATTTTACATGCATCATAGAGTTGTGTATCAACAGATGAAAGAGCTGCAATATAAATAATGCTGTTCCATCCCATCGACTGCCATACACCTGTAAGTACATACAAAGGAATAAAAGCAGATTCTTTTCCCAAAATATTTACATCCTGTCCTACCAGATGAATCATCTTAAGGAAATTCGAAACTACACCACTGTCATTTTTAAACAATATATTTATCATTGAAACCATAACTACTACTGAAATGAAATATGGAATATAAACAGTAGTCTGCACAACCTTTTTCCATTTCTCATTCTTTATCTGGTTTATTATCATAGCCAAAATAATAGGTGCCGGAAAACCTACAATTATACTCGTAAGAGATATAAGGAATGTATTTCTAAGTGTTGGTATAAAGCTGGCACTTTCAAAATACTGTTTGAAATATTTAAATCCGACCCAGTCTCCGCCTGTCAGACCTGCGCTAAAGTTATAATCTCTAAAAGCAAGCTGCACACCATACATAGGTACATAATTGAATATAAAAATATAGATTATTGCTGGCAAAAGCATTATCCATAACTGCCAGTTCTTTTTAAAATCTTTTTTTAACCTGACCCCAAAAGGTTTCTGAAGTTTTTCTGCATTATCCTTATCTTTGCTCACACCGATACCTTCTTTCTCTTTCTGCTTAAAAAAGAGTGGAGAGGATAAGCTGATCTCTCCACTCTTATAGAATTATTATTACTTATCAGTTAGCAAGATAAGCATCAAATGCTGCCTGACGAATTTCAAGGTTCTGTTCAAGTCCAGCTGCGTTAACACTTTCTACATATGCATCCCATGTAGAATCAATGTCCTGTTCTCCTGTCATCCAAAGAGCCCACTGGTTATTTATAATAGTTGAAATATTAGCCTGATTAAGAGCAAGTGTATTAAGATCCTCTTCTGAATATTTCATAAACATCTGTGGATATGAATCTGTCTCAGAAGCTTTAGCAAGTGTATCATTATAAACTTCTCTTTCTGAAAGAGCGTTATCCATATCAGGTGCCATGTCAATTTCTGTATCTCTTCTGATATACATTGGTCCATTATCAGCAAAAGCATATGTCCACTTCCATGTACCAGCATCAACTGATGGATCCTGTGGATCTTCTATCTTGTATGAATTTTCTCCTGTAGCTGTAACATTACCATCTGAAATTCCTCCAAAGAGTACTTCTACACTGTTTTCAGCATCATAGAACTGATCCAGGAATCTCATTGCTGCTTCAGGATCTGAACAGTTTGCATTTACACATACTCTGTTAGATGACATGTTAAGACCTGAATAATCATCTCTCCATCTTGTATCATATGTACCTGCTTCACAGTCAATATCATAGTCAAGTGCTGGAAGAGCAACATACTGATCAGAAAGCTCATTACCAAACTTATCTGTTTCTTCCCATCCAAATACAACACCTACTACAGCATCACCGGCTTCATTACCACGGCTAAGTGACTGGAATGCAGAATAGTCATTTGTAAGCGCATCCGGATTGATAAGTCCATTAGAATAAAGATCATTGATATATTTCATAAACAATTTATATCTTTCATCTGTTGCATAGCACTTAACCTGACTATCCTCAACAAAATACATATCTGTTCCCCAGTTTGTAAGCTGGATTCCAAGACCACCTATAAGGTTAAACAGTGAATATGCTCCGTTGTAATCGCCATTATAATCAAGTGGAATTTCATCACTAGCATCACCATTTCCGTTTGCATCCTGTTCCTTAAATGCCATAAGAACATCTTTAAGTTCTGAGAATGTCTTTGGTGCTTCAAGTCCAAGATTATCAAGCCATGTCTGGTTAATAAACATTACTGTATTTGTTCCAGGCCATTTACCCTGGAATTTTGGAAGTCCATATAATTCACCTTCCATAGTCTGTGCAAGAACCTTTGTATCAGGCTCTTCCTCAAACATTGCCTCTATATTTGGTGTAGTTTCTGCTGAAATATAATCATTAAGATTTAAGAAAAGACCATTATATGTTGTGTAGTCTGAATCTATAGTTGCATTAAACAAAATGTCCGGAATATCTCCTGATGCAAATCTTGTTGCTTTTACCTGATCCCAGTCAGCTCTTATTACTTCCCATTCGATTTCAACACCTGCTGCATCTTCCATTTCCTGTAACCATTGGAACTGCTCTACATCAGCTGTAAGTGGGTGTGCTATAAAAAGAGCCTTAAGCTTTGTCTTTTCCCCTGTACTTTCAGATGAATCTGTAGCTTCTGCTGACTCTGTGCTTTCACCGGCATCTTCGCTCTGTGTTTCAGTTGTTTCAGTTGAAGTTGTCTGGCTTGAACTGCTTCCGCATCCTGCAAGAACTGAAGCTACCATTGCTGTTGACAAGAAAAGTGATAAAATTTTTTTCTTCATATATCCTGTACCCTCCCTAGATATTGCGTTTTAAGGAAACATTTTCTTTCTTTTGTTTCCCGCTCTCGTTTTCACAAGTAGAAGATAACATGATATTAAGTCTCATTAAATATCACAAAGTTTGATTAGGTGTCATTTTTTCTTATGTTTTAAAAAATACACTCTTTTAGTTAGACCAGTATAACTTTTGTGCTATAATTCAAATTGTAGATATATGTTTTTGGCATTATCAGCCATTATTCACTTAATAAATTGTGCATTATGCACATAGTAACTATTGTTATTTAAAATTTTGACAAATGTAGATTCGTTATATTTATATATTTGGTGTCTTTTTGATATATTAGGTGTCATTTTTTCTTTATCTCAATTTTAGTAATACCTAAAACAATATTATCAATTTTTTTACACCAAAAACATTTTATCTTTTATACAAATTATTTTTGGAGGAACAAATCATGAAGCTTATGCCACTTCCAACAAATCAAATATATGCATACCATCTTTCTGGTAAATTCAAGGCTCTTTCTTCTGAATGGAAACACGAAAAATTTCCATTAAGTGACTATGAACTTATAGTTATGACAGAAGGAGAACTTTATCTTAGATATAACGGAAATAATTACACCGTTAAAAAAGGTGAGTATCTTCTACTTCCTCCTTCTGACACCGGATTTAGGGAGGGTTTCAAAGAAGCCTATTGCTCTTTTTACTGGATGCACTTTAATTCAAAAAGAGATAATATTACTCCGCTTGAAATAAATTACAATAGTAAAGAAAGCGAAAAAATAGATAAAGAAAAAAATTATCTCATCCCCCAAAGCGCAGCCATTCCCAAGCTTGAGCGTCTAGTTGTAATGATGAAACAATTACAGGATATGGCCAAAAATAATTATCCTATCATCTCATTAAACTCAATGACAACCAGTATAATGCTTGAACTATATGGTGAAATATCGGTAGGTTCTCCAGTTTATAATGACCCAGCTTCTAAAAAACAAATTTATCTTGATATTATTGACTATATACAAACAAATATTTCAAGGAATATCAAAATTTCTGAGATCGCGGATGCCTTTGGGTACAATCCAAAGTATCTTTCACACTTATTTGTAGAAATCAGAGATATACCTTTAAAACAATTTATTTTAAGTCAGAAAATTGATGCAGCTAATTTTATGCTTGCAGATAATGACAAATCTATTACACAGATTGCTATGGATCTTGGTTTTTCTGACGTTCACAATTTTGCAAGAATGTACAAAAAATCAACGGGTCTTACTCCTAGTGAATATAGAAATGCCTTTTCTAAGAGACTTCTATTCCATGTATGATAAGCTTTTACTTATAAATACTGCATATATTTTTCCATAAATTTATATTACACAGCTCGTATGATTTACATAGAGCAGAAAGGATTATTCTATGAATTATTTTGAAATACAGGAAAATTCTCTCATATATCGATATAATGGAGAAACTGTCAGAATTAAACCATGGGGAAACGATTCTTTTAGAGTTGAATCTGTCTTTCTTGGCGACATTCCCGAAGGTGAAATAGCCCTTTTACCATTAAATGAATTATTAGAAAGCGCTAACATTTCAGAAAAAACGTCTACTTCAAAGAGTGAGTACAATCCCTTAAATGAAGCAGGCATTTCAATAACAGATGATACTCATGCATCTATTACAAATGGCCTTATACGCGCTGAACTCAAAGTCGAAGATTGGTGGAAAAATCTCCAGATCAGCTTTGTAAATTCAAAAACAGGCAAGTTACTTTTAAAAGAAATATCTAATGGTAATGCACTTGCATTAAGTCCAAGAACCTATATTCAGCAGAATGGAGGAGGATTTGAAATCAAGCAAAGCTTTATTTCAGATCCAAACGAAAAAATATATGGAATGGGACAATACCAGGCTGAGCGAATGAATTTAAAAGGTACAACTCTTGAACTCGCTCACAGAAATTCACAATGTTCTATTCCATTTTATGTTTCCAGCCTGGGATATGGATTCTTATGGCACAATGCTGCAATTGGAAGTGTCACTTTTGGTCTTGATACTACCACCTGGTATGCTTCCTGCTCTCAAAAGATAGATTATTATATTACAGCCGGTAATACGCCTTCAGATATTGTTTCTAATTATATGAAGGCTACCGGCCTCCCTCCTATGATGCCTGAATTTGGTCTTGGTTTCTGGCAATGTAAGTTGCGATATTATAA
>JAILEJ010000144.1 GCA_024688095.1 Butyrivibrio sp. | reverse complement strand
CTAAAACACCTGCTAGTGAACAATACCGTTTAGTCATGGAGGCCAGGCAAAGTGGTCTTAGTGATGCTGAATGGTGTCGCCAGCATGGAATTGGACCATCAACCTTTTATAACTGGACAGTTCGTCTTAGAAAACAAGGCTTTGAACTTCCTCAGCCATGGCGTGATGAAAAACTACCGTCACTAAAACAAGATGTCGTTTTACTTGATGTAATTCCTGATTAACCAGAGGTTCATCCTGTTTGTATAGAAGCTCCTTCAAATTCACAACCACTAATTCTTGAAATGAATGGAGCTAAACTAACAATTCCAAATGAAATTGATACCTTGTTATTATCGCAAGTCATTTCTGCTATGAAAGGAAGCTTATGCTAGGCGATATTTCCGGTGTAAACGAAATTTATATAGTATGCGGATACACCGATTATCCGAGAAGTATTATTATTCGAGAAGATTGCTGTAACCCATTACAGTTACAGCATTTTCTAAAAATCTTCTCAAATAATATTTTATCTCTTTTTCAGGAAGTCTGGAATATTGTCTGCAACCTTTTTTACTTCAATTTTTTCTTTGTCGCCAAACCAAGTATCATTCCATTCTTTCAATTTCTTGTCTACAGTATCTTGAGACATTTCAGCATAAATCTGTGTTGTCTGAACAGATACATGTCCCAAAATATTTTTTATGGTAATGATATCTACTCCAGCTTCAAGCAGATGGCAAGCAGTACTATGCCGCATAGAATGAGGTGGATAACTATCGTCTTGAAATAAAGTTGGATTCTGTTGCTTTGCTAGTGTTACATATTTTTTATATATCCCTTCAACGCATGAAATTGTCATATGCTCATGTGTCTGGCTTGAAAAAATATGCTTTTCTGGATATATGTCAATACATCGATGTGATATATATTTCTGTAATGTCTCAGCCAATTTCTTTGAAATTCCAACTTGTCGCACTTTTGATCCTTTACCCACTAACGTAATGGATGCTGATTCGTTATTTATTCTGATATCTTTTACCTGTAAATCACATATTTCCTGAGCTCTAGCTCCTGTTGCATACATTAAGGAAAGCATTACTTTGTCTCTCAATCCTGTTTCGTAGTGTTCATCAGGAAGACTTAATAATATCTTTATTTCATCCCTTGTAAACACAGCCCTTTGCCTAGACACATACCTTTTTATGGGTACTTTAACAATAGCACTTCTAAAAACTGAAGCCGCATCAAAATCTCTGTTTTGTGCGTACTCTGAAAATGCAGATAGCGCTGACATTCTTTGATTTCTTGTTGTTGCTTTGCAGTGCCTATCTGTTTCAAGCCAACCAAAGAATTCCAACAACGTTTCATAAGATAAATCTGAAAATTTGATGTTACCTGCCTGTATAGCCTTATTTTCTGACATAAATTGAAACAATAACAAGAAGCTTTGCTTATATGAATTAATTGTATTATTACTTAGTCCTCTGCTGTATGGCAGATAAGTTTCAAAATAGTCCTCCAGCACAGAAATGAATGTAATTTTACGTTTACTCATATATATCCACCTCCGGAAACAAATCGCTTGTGAAGGCATCAAATTTTGCAAGAGTATCCGCAAAATAATCACCACTATATTTCAGATATTTCTCTGTTTCGTATAAACTATCATGGCCTAAATACGTTGATAAAAATGGTACAGAATCTTTGGCACTAATACCACAGCGTTCATTTTTATCAAATGATCTAACAGCAAAAGTATGACGAAAACAATGAAGACAAGCCCCACGACCATTTTTAGATAGTTTTGAATTATCAATTCCTGCGCGCTTTCGAATAATTCGATAAAAATTTCCTACGGAATTAGCTTTCAACGGCGTATATTTATTATCCTCAGGGAATAAATATGCCTCGGAATCATTAATTACTCCAATAGCTGTACAATATCTGAATAATATATTAGATAATTCATCACCAAATGGAACCAATCGCTGCTTATACTTTTTTGTGACACGCAAAATAAATAGTTTTCTATCAAAATCGATATCTCCAACTTTGATATTTAATGTTTCACCTACACGGAGACCACAGCACAATAGCAACCTTAGTAGCAAAGGCATTTCATAAGATATGTACTTATTTTTAACTGCGTGTGGTGCTGTAAATGAATCTGCTTCTCTAAAAATATCTTCAATATCTTGGTCTGTATACAAGTAAGGGACATAAGTTTCCCGCAAAGCAATAGTGCTTGGTATAAAACAATATATTCCTTGATTTCTCAAGAACAAGAATAATTGCCTGACATAATGAATATGCACTCCAATGGTATTTGTAGAAATGCCATTGCTTATTTCTTTAATCCAATTTTCTACAACAGATTCTTCAATATACTTTTCTGTTAGATTAATTCTATACAAGTAGTCGTCAAAAAGAATCACTGTTCTTTTATAATGTCTGAATGCTTCAAAACTAAGTTCTTCTTGACGAAGTGTCAGATTCAGATATATTTCTGCTTTAAGAATAGATTTCAAATCGTTTGTCATCTACAACACCTCCCCATTAAGGAAGGCTTTAAATCCTCCAGATACAACGGGAGGTTCTAGACTATAAGCTCGCAATTTCTCAATATCAATCCTTGCATAATGCTTTATTGCATTATTAGAACTATGCCCTAATACCTTTCTCACCGTCTCATAGCTTACCTTATCATTAACCATAGAACTTGCTAAGGAAGAGCGAAGAGAATGCGGTCCTTTCTTGCGATTCCCTGCATCAATATTTGCTAATAAAATGTACTTTCTAAGGGCATTTCTTATTGTAGATGTTGTTATAGGATTATAAGGGGCATATACATTTAAAAATATTTCATCATATGTTGATTGTGGTCTGACTGCTAAGTAATTGTTAAGAGCATCTGATACATCTTTTATTATTGGAAGGTGTAACATATTTCCTGTCTTCTGCTGAAAAATATTTATTTCGT
>JAILEJ010000138.1 GCA_024688095.1 Butyrivibrio sp. | reverse complement strand
TGCATCAAAGTAGTATGGATATATGAAGGGTATCGTATCTGTCTGGACTACCAGTCCGCTTCTTTCACAGATTTCATCAAGGGTAGGTGAATATAAGGTAGGGGAAAAAAGATGGCTACCATTGAAATCTATCTTGAACTGGGCTCCGTTGATGTAAAGGTCGGCGAAGTGGTCTTCGATATATTCATCCTTCTCTTCTTCCGATGTCGCCTCGGTGCTTTCTTCCTCTTCGTCTTCCTTAATTGTTACCGTGGTTATTTCTACATCTTCTTCCTTCTTCTCGGTGTTCACCTGTGCGGTATCGGCTGTTACCGCTGGCTTTGTAGTTGCTGTTTCCTCATTCTTCTTTCCTGTACAGCCTGACATTGTCATAGCTGTAACCGCACTTAATGTTAATAAAAGCATTCTCTTTCTCATAAACTATACTCCTTCTTTGTATAAAAAACCGTTTTTTGTGTTATTTTTTTGCTACTTTGTAACCGAAACTAGGCGGAATTATACAACATTTAATCCAAATTGTCAAAATTAAACAATATAATTCTTCCTTTGATTTGACGACATTTTCTTAACTCCCTTTTTACATTTGTGTGTCCAGTAGTATGACAACGGCAAAATGCACAAAAGAAAATTGCATGACAATTTGAATATAGTATAAACCAATTCTGATACCAAAACCAAGAGCCTATCACAATTTTAGTGGTAGGCTTTTGAAATATGCTGGTGTTCGTAATGATGAAGTAAAAATATCATTCAAAGCATAATAGAACAAAAAGTTATAGTCAAAGACCTAAGCCAATTATGACTTAGGTCTTTTTTTTATTGCATTCTAGGAACAATTGTGCTATACTACATTCTGATTTTTATGCAATCTTTACAATATTGGAGGATAAACAAATGAAGAAAAAGGCTCTTACAATACTTTTATTGTCTGTAGCTCTCTCATTATCAGCCTGTGGGCAATCAGCAAATAATACAGACAATAATAAGGACGTAGAAGAACTCGAATCAAGAATAGCCGAACTTGAAAAAGAAAATGATGAACTAAAAGGACAATCAGACAATAATAAGGACGTAGAAGAACTCGAATCAAGAATAGCAGAACTTGAAAAAGAAAACAATGAATTAAAAGGACAATCAGACACTACTCAGACATCAGAATCACCTAAAAGCGAGCTAGACAATTTTGTTGCAGAAACAAGCGGAATTTGTGGTGCAGACCTTACATGGGAATATGGAAAAGGTATTCTTTATATTCATGGCACAGGTGCTATGAGTGACTATAATGTTTATTCCCTCACAGACCCCGAATTGCCTACGCCATGGCTTGATATAAGAGAAAAAATAGCCAAGGTCATCATTGAAGATGGCTGTACTTCTATAGGTGATTGTGCATTTAAGGAATGTAATGCATTGAGCAGTATTGAGATACCAAATACTGTAACAACAATAGGTGAGGATGCATTTTATGGTTGTTGTAATTTAAGAAATATTACGATTCCGGACGGTGTAGTTACTATAGGTTATCGCGCTTTTGTGAGCTGCTTCAACTTAAAAAGTGTTACGATTCCAGATAGTGTGATTGAATTTGGAAATGCATATGGAGGTACAGGAGATGACTTTGGAGGTGTATTTAATGATGTCGAAATCATATATAATGGCACCGTGCAGTTCGTACCATAGCTCAAACGGCAATCGCGCATTTTATTTTGATGTCGAAATCATATATAATGGCACCGGCACGCCGACCAAGGATAGCGCGCCGATTGGTACGGATGGGTGAACCGCCGTTCCCGCTCAGCAATAATTTACAAGAAAGTTTTAACACCAAATCAGTTATGAGAACAACTTTAATAATTTAACAACCCCACAAGTCAAAAGCCACCATTCCTAAAGGTCTGGTGGCTTTTCTTCAAATTACAGAGCATATTCAAAAACGAATTTTTGGAATTTCATGTACGATTTTAAGGGTTAGAAGTATCTATTTTTTCAATTTTAGTATTTTTTGTGCATTTTGACGAAAAGTTTGGGTGGATATACAGGTAGGAACACTTTTGTAAAAAGGGAGTTTCTTAATTGATCCGACTTCATTCTAGAGCTCCTTTCAATTGACAATTTTCGCTTTTTGTGGTATAATAATACACGTAGGCTATCACTGTGCGTGAAATAAGCTTACTCTGATTTCGTCATCAGACTTTTTGCACAAAATAAAGAAGGACAATGCCCGCTCTGGCACAGTCCTTCTTTTTTTAATTAATCAGAGGTCTAGACGTTCTATAATTTCTCCTAATTCCTTTTCGTTTCTATTCTGAAGTATTATTACTTTTAGCAGAGCGCTGCATATCATACTAAGCGAATCTTCATCCAATTCTGAAAAATACTTTCCGTTGAGCTCTTCATCATCCATTCCTGTAAGCGCAAATTCATCATTAATAAATTCAACTAACGTTAAGCTTCGCATGTTTCCGTCAATGCATTCGTACCTTCCATCTTTCTTTAACAAGTAGAACGGATTCGTCGGATACCCCTTTAATATACTGTCAATTAGCTCTGATTTCTTACTTAAATTCCATTTTCTTTTCTTCGACGTAGTACAATCAAGCTTTATGCAGCCATCATTGATGTATTTTACGTATTCCTGTACTATAAGGTCCTTATAAATATCTCCATTCAGGTAAAAATCTACTATCATAATTCTTTCACTCCTTTTTTTTGTATTTTCTTCTTTCTCTTGCCAAGGTGCTCACGCTTATGCCTGTGATTTCGCTTACTTGTTTGTACGAATTGCTCTCTAAGAGCTCCATCGCATGTTCTATCTGCTTCCTCGTGAACTTCTTGGGTCTTCCCTCCCTGAAGTCAGGTCTCTTCTTCGCTATTGCCTTCCCTTCCTGGGTCCTCTGGATTATCATATCCCTCTCGAACTCTGCAAAACTGAGCATAATATTCCTGACGAACTTTCCTGTCGGAGTATTATCGAGCATTCCCATATTGATTATGTTGACCTTTATTCCCTTTTCAAGGAGCTCATCTACCATTTTGATTCCCTGGGAAACCGAGCGACAGAACCTATCGAGCTTCGTCACTACCAGCGTATCACCTTCTTTTATTACCTTGAGCAGCTTATCGAACGCAGGGCGCTCCATCTTTGTTCCCGTATATGCATCCGTGAATATTTTCGTAGCTCCCTGCTCGCGGAGCTGTTTCTCCTGTGATTCAAGACTGTTTCCTTCTCTAGCCTGTCCTGCAGTGCTGACTCTGGCGTATCCGTATATCATATCTTATGCTCCTTTCCTTTCTTCACTTTTGATAATAAGTTTTGACATCGCCTCATCCCTTATTTTATCATACTTCTGATTTTTTATCAAAATTTTTGAGTTATGATAATGAACAGCACAAGAACAGGAATAGGGACTCGGCTTTTTAAAACAATTGTAACTAATAGATAACTTAATAACTTATTATAATATAAAAAAGTCAAATAATCCTTTTACTTATCTTCGTTAGAATTTTTATTATCATTTTTTTTATTATATTCTCTCGCTCTCATTCTTCTTCTTTTATTTGACGATTTTATCTTTTTCGCGCACTGCTCAGCACTTTCACTACGCTTCTTTTTACCCATAATCTTATCATTATTGTTAAAGTTATTTTTCTGGGTTTTTTTCTCCCAGTTTACTATCATTTTTTTCCAGGTATTTGAATTAGCTTTTCCCTCCTTTATCGCCTTCAACACATTATCTACATATATGGTCTCAAGCCCTTTTTCCTTAATGAAATCCTCTATTTCTTTTTCAGTGACTTCACAATTTTCTTCTACAGGCATTACAAATTCATTCTCTTCTTCAGAAGCACATCCCAAAATATCTTTCTCATATTCGACCTGTGAAAAATAATTCACTCCAGCAGTCTCTCTGCGGAACTTATCCTTTGCTTTTTCTGCTACATCATCTTCATATCCTGCTCTTTTCAGAACATTAATGATTTCGGCATCAGTATATCTAAGTGTTGCATCACCGTAACAATACTCTTCATCACCGTAATAAATCGTAATTATAGATGTCATAGGTCTCATTCTTCTTTTGGACTTCAAAAGGTTTGCGTCATCTAATGCGTTTTTTATACGCTTTACCTTTGCTTCACCAATACATAAATCATATGCTATATTTTCTAGACCAGCAGTATTTATGTATGTTTTTTCATCATTTCCTTTACCAGCATTTTTCAGCAATAAATACAAATACATCCGTATCATTTCCATCTTATAACTTGAGTGCTTTTCAGTTTTATACAAACGATCGAAGGACCCCCTGATATACTTGAAGAATGCTTCATGTTGATTTGTATGCACATAATCCTCATATTTCAGGCATACTATCTTTATATCATTTCTTCTATCTGTATCTGATACTTCCACATCTATTTTTTCTCCGTTCAAATCACTGAAAGAAAGTACCCCTTCCTGCTCTAATTCCTTCAACTTCTGCTTGAAAAATGTCCTCTTAGAACAAGACATATGAAGCTCATCGAAAATATCGTTGATACTTCCGTAATATTCGCCTCTTGATTTTTTTACTTCTTTTCCAAAATCACCTACCTTGACATTTACTGACTCTTCCATATACCACACTTTTTCAAGGATTTTGAGCATTATAGCTACTTTATCTGGGTCCTTGAACCAATTTGCTTTTACGATGTTTTTTATTATGGGTACAAAATTGTAATCTTTCCTGTCTTCCTGCATTAATTATCCGCCTTTCTTGGCTCAAAAAAAGAGCCTCCTATTTTGGGCTCAAAAAAAGAGCCTCCTATTTTAGGCTCAAAAATAGAGCCTCCTATTTTAGGCTGCTCGAATTCGGATAATTCTATCTTTTTCAATACTTAATGTTGCCACTTACAAAATTCTATCTTGACAAATTACCCTTTTGTGGGTACAATTAACTATGAAAGGAACGAAATTATTAGTGCATATTTCGAACAACCAACCTGCGTTTAGAAGCTGGAACTTCTAAACGCAATTTTTTTTCCCTTACATTATACATTATTTTTTTATTTTTTGCAAGGGGCAAAAAAAAGCTCTTAAGCCCTTATATCACTATATTTCTTTTATCCGTTATTGTCACTGTTTTAAACAAAATTCCCATCTATTTTTAGCCATAAAGCCCGACTGCATATGGTGTAATGGCTCGAGTTATTATTTTTCATCTATCAATTTTTTTCAACAACTATCAATTCACCATTTTCCTGATTTTTAAACTTTATAAAAATTTAATAATTTCATTTTTTAAAAAATTGCTTTTTCAGTTAACAAAAACCATCTGATTCTTTACGTCCTGTTCCTTGGAATTCATATCAAAAATAGGATATCGAAATTTTTGAAACAATAAATATTCTGTTGGTTCTACCAGAGTTTTCAGTTCTCTTTATTCAAAGGATGCCATGTCCTTCTTTCTGTTAGAGCTCCTTGCTTATTTAACGGAAGCCATCTAATATGCTTTCTTCTGAATCATCCTAGTTCATTCTGTAAGAAATGCTAGTAATTTTAGTATAAGATAGTCTGTTCTTCCTGTCTGAGCTTTCTTGTTCTTTAGGTCTTTAACTTGCAAGGATGTATATCTACAAAAGAGAATTAAAAATTTTACCAGATTTTAGATGCAAAATTAAAATAACGAAATATTTTTAGGTAAAAAGAACGTGAAAATTTTTTGTTCTTCTTCTTTTTGTTATAGTTATAATTATAATTATATATAATATTCAGACGTCACGTCAGACGTGTCGTTAGCTGTGTCGTCAGACGTCTCATCAGACGTTACGTCAGACGCCTCGTCAGACAGAAAAATGGAATTTTTGATAAAAAAAATCCTTGTAACCCTTTATTTTTGCGCTTTAGAGTACGGACACATAAAGTGGAAAAATAAGCATTGCAAAGATTTTTTATGTTCTCAGTGCAGGTAAAGATTTCGGATCATACGCAGCTTGAGAATTTTTATTGATATGTCACTAGAAAAGATTTTGATGCAGATTACGAATTAGGTGGTGTATTTTTTTCTACGATACTGCAGTAACCGCCCGGGAAGGTCAACAGATTTTGGCTTGTGTCCCTGCGTTGTCTTCTGGAAGTTTCGTTCAGGACGCAGCTGTCAAGATTATCCGTGATGGCGAAGAAGAGATTTCCCACAGATTTCTGAACGCTGTTTCCGTTATCATCCGCGAAATAAAGCCTGTAGGCTTCTCCCGTGTGGACGTGGAGGGAGTATGTCTTCGTAGCGTCATATTTGTAATCCAGGAAATTCTTAGCCTGCTTCTTCAGCTCTGCAAGCTCTTCGGGGGATGTGTCATAGTATGTTCCAGACGAAGAATTACTGATGATTTCTCGGATAAATTTGTCCATATTTCCCTTAATTTCGATAGATTTCTTAGCCTGTGTTTTATTCAGGACCATTCCGCCAGATACATTACATTTTTTTACCCTGTAATTTATCCTGATTTCGATGTTTTTATCTCTTCTTGCCGTATCGATGTAATAATCTATCATCTGACGAATATTTTTGGAAATATCATCTATTACGGCATAGGAGCTTTCCCTATCAACGATTATTATATGCTTGGAAGCAAATTCCCTTTTTCGGTCCTGAAAGTTCCTTACTTTAATTACCTTGAAGGAATCGGAGTCTGATTTTTTCAGATTGTCGAGATATGTTTCGATTTTTTTACAGCATTCCAGTTTCAGTCCGTGGATATAATTATATAAAATGAATTTTTCTTTACTATCTAGACGCTTCATGCGTGTTTCTCCTTGAAAAAAGATTAAATTAAACGTATTTATAATTCCCTTTGTTTTTCTTCTAACTTATCTTGTTCAGTTAATCTGAAACAATCAGGATATTTACCGTTCCATACTGAAAAATAGGAACAATTGGTCTCTGTAATTGTATCGTGTTCACAGATAAGGTCGTCATCATTGCTTTTTTTCACAGGGTCATCATTGAAATAATACTGACATATACATTCTATTTTATCCCTGAAATCAAGTAAGTCGATTGATTTTGCTGTTTCAACGAAATAGAT
Organism: Butyrivibrio sp.; assembly: GCA_024688095.1. GTDB lineage: Bacteria > Bacillota > Clostridia > Lachnospirales > Lachnospiraceae > Butyrivibrio. Next base: position 659 of record JAILEJ010000138.1, on the reverse strand, counting down.
GATATAGGATTCGCAGATATTGAAATCGCTATCTTCAGCTAATTTTGCGTACTCACCGTTAGTCGTAATATTATATTCTGCGCTCATAAGTTTTTTAGGTGCTCCAGGTCTTGGGCTTTTTGCGGAGATTATACTGTTATTATCTTTTTTCAAGATGAGCTCCCATTCCAGGAAATCGTCTATACCATTGCCACATTCCTTGAAATCGATATGTATATGCTTGTTTTTCATATGTTGGATTTATCTCCTTTCCTTTTATAATAACTTATTAACCTATTATATCAAATTATTGACATAAAAGCAAGAAAAAGTGCCGTTTTATGGGGCTATAAAAGGAAAATCGGCAAAGAAAAAACAGCATTTCCTTGCCGACTTATCTTATTAGATTTTTTACCATTCTTTACAGTAAAGGCTGTATCGCTGGCATCAAAGTTTCCTTAAAATCCTTGATTAAGTAAGTGTTGAACTTGAATTTTGGCAGAGGGTTCTCCGTAGCTTTTTTGTAAGCTGTATAGTCCGCATTGTCCTTAAGCTTGGTCTCGTTGGAGATGATTCCGTCCTTGAAATGAGTTGCCTCGTAATCGACCAAATCGAAGTCCAGGAACCATTTGGATGCGAATTTTTCGATTTCCGTATCAATGGCTGCCCTGCGCATGCGC
>JAILEJ010000098.1 GCA_024688095.1 Butyrivibrio sp. | reverse complement strand
AAAAACATATATCTGTATGAAGATGAGATACAGTTTTCCAGGGACGGAATTGTATTATGCAAGGAAAGCCTGGATAATTTTATAAGATCGATTGAAGAAAATAACAAGGAAGAGATTCAAAAAAATGTTTCAGCTCTTTTTAAGGATATGGAGAAATCTGGTGTAATGGGCGCTTCAATGAATCTTAATATTAATTATCTGCTTTTCCAGCTTATTAATCTTGCAACTGAGCAGGATAGTGAGATAAACCAGGAAGAAATATTAAGACTCATTAGTGAAAATACCTTTGAAGAGGGTGTAAGAAGAGGAAGCCGTGTTCATATTTCGAAGTTTGCAACTGAATATGCAGATTATTTACAACAGCTTAGAAAGAATGTGTCGCGAGGAGCTCTCGGAGATGTTGAGAGGGAAATAAAAAAGAATTATATGAATAATCTTACTTTGAAGGAACTTGGTGATAAGTATTATGTAAACAGTGCATACCTGGGACAGCTTTTTCATAAAAAGTATGGATGCTCTTTTAAGGATTACCTCAATAATTATAGAATTGAACAGGCTGTTTCACTTATTCTAAAAAATGATATGAAGACCTATGAAATCGCAGAAGCTGTTGGTTATAAGGATGTGGACTACTTTGTCAATAAATTTATAGCGATAAAAGGTTGCACACCTGCAAAATATAGAAAAATTGCAGAAACATAATTTGTCGGGGTTTTTTATATATTTTATCGGATTTTAATAAATGTTTATTCTAGTAGAATGTAACTATAACAAATAGGGGAGCGGAAGACCAGAAATGGCAGGGCTCGGATTAAGGAGGGTTACATATGAAAAAGAAAGCATTAAGTCTTTTATTATCCATGGTTGTAGTTGCTTCTACAGTTGCCTGTGGCAGCTCATCAGGAACGGATAGTACAGAGGGTACTGAAACTTCTGAGGGAGAAGTTGCAGGAGCATCTAAAGAAGCTGATGCAGATAGCTCAGAAGTAAAAGAGTTTACAGCATTCTTTGCAGTTCCTGGATCAGAAATCAATGATGATAATGAAATCCAGCAGATGATTGCAGAAAAGACAGGAGTAAAGGTTAAAGAGACATGGCTTACAGGTCAGACAGCAGAAGAAGCAGTTGGTACTCTTATAGCCGGTGGAGAATATCCTGACTTTATTGATGGCGGCGATGGAATGATGCAGCTGTATGAAGCTGGAGCACTTGTTCCATTGGATGATTACCTTGACAGTTATCCAAATATCAAAGCTTATTACACAGAACAGGAATGGGATAAGCTTAGACAGGATGACGGACATATTTACTGGATGAATCAGTTCCAGAATATCAAGGGTGAAGATACAACATGTACGCATAATGATGAAGCATTCTGGATTCAGACAAGAGTTCTTGAGTGGGCTGGATATCCAGAAGTCAAGACAATGGATCAGTATTTTGACCTTATTGAATCTTATAATGAGGCAAATCCTACAATGGAGGATGGCACAGAAAATATTCCTTACACAATTCTTTGTGATGACTGGAGATATTTCTGTCTTGAGAATGCACCTGAATTCCTTGATGGTTATCCAAATGATGGTTCAGTAATAGTTGATCCGGAAGAACTTAAAGTAATTGACTATAATACAACAGATACTGCTGTTGCATATTTCAAAAAACTTAATGAAGAATATCAAAAAGGAATTGTTGATCCTGAGTCATTTACACAGACTTATGATGAATATATCGCAAAGCTTTCAACAGGTAGAGTGCTCGGCATGATCGATCAGTGGTGGGATTTTGCATTTACTGCAGGCGATGCTATTAAATCAGCAGGACTTGATGAGCAGGGATGCATGTATGTACCACTTCCAATAACAATTTCAGAAGATGTTCAGAACCAGTGGCATAACTCAGGCGGAGTACTTAACGTAGCAAGTGGTCTTGCAGTTACAACAAGCTGCGAAGATGTTGAGGGTGCTCTTCAGTTTATCGATGATCTTCTTGGACAGGAAGTTCACAACTTGAGATTCTGGGGTGTTGAAGGTGTAGATTATGAAGTTGATGATGACGGAATCTTCTACAGAACAGAAGAAGAGAGAACAAATGCTGCAGATACAGCATATAAGGCATCACATATTTGCACATATTCATATTTCCCACAGTGGTTGGGAACAAGTGATGATGGAATCAATGCTAATATGCCATCAGATCAGCCAAATGAATACTATGATTCTCTTGCAGATACAGTAAAAGAATGTCTTTCAGCTTATGGTGCTCAGACATATGTTGATATGCTTGGAACAAATGAAGCTCCAGGACCATGGTATCCAATGTATTCATATTCAAACAACCTCACAACATCTACAGATGCAGGTGTTGCATGGAACCTTATGGGTGAAGTTAAGCATGAATATCTTCCTAAGGTAGTTATGGCAGAGGATTTTGACAGCGCATGGGCTGAATATATGGAAGCATATAATGCATGTAATCCACAGGATTTCATTGATGCAATGCAGGTTGAACTTGAAAGAAGAGTTGAAGAAGCTGCAAAATTCGCAGAATAATTTAAAACTATTTGTTGCCATATGATGTCAGGAGATTTCATCATAAATAAAGTTTCTAAATAACATATAACTTAGTGGAGACAGGCAGAATAATTATTTGCCTGTCTTCTTCTTTTTAGGGAGCATTGTAATATGAAGACAAAGATAGATCTTAATACGATAAAAAAGCAGAAAACGCTTCTTCTCTGGGGCGGTGCTATAACAATATATGGAGTTATTTTTTATTATCTTCCTCTTGCAGGATGGCTTATGGCTTTTCAAAATTATAAGCCAAAGGATGGTCTTTTACATTCTCAGTTCATTGGAATGGATAAATTTATAAGACTTTTTTCAGACGCAACATTTCTGAAAGTTATACGTAATACTCTCGGTATGGGTGTTATTAATCTGGTAGCTACTTTTGTAATGGCAATCCTTTTTGCAATATTACTTAATGAAGTACGAAATGTTTTTGGAAAAAGAGTAGTTCAGACTATTTCATATCTTCCTCATTTCCTTTCATGGATCATAGTTACAGGTATTTTGCATGATGCACTATCAGGTACAGGTATAATAAATGAGCTTCTTATGAAGTTTGGTTTTGTGGATCAGGGAATCAATTTCTTTGCACATACGCAGTATTTCTGGCCAATTGTAGCATTTGCCAATGTCTGGAAGGAAACCGGATGGAATGCAATTATCTATCTTGCAGCTATTACATCAATTGATCCAGCTCTTTATGAAGCTGCTGCTATAGATGGAGCAGGCAGATGGGGAAAAATCAGACATGTAACACTTCCAGGTATTAAGCCTACGATCATCATTCTGCTTCTTATGAATGTAGGTAATGTACTTAATGCAGGTTTTGAAATTCAGTATCTTTTAGGAAATGGTCTTGTACAAAGCGTTTCTCAGACAATTGATATTTATGTTCTTAAATGGGGTATCAGCCAGAGCGATTATTCTATTGGTACTGCAGCAGGTATATTTAAGAGCGTAGTAAGTATTATTTTGATTGTGATTGCTAACCAGATAGCAAAGAGAAGCGGTGAAGAGAGGCTTTTCTAAATAATGAAAGGTCAGGGTTTGATAACATATCAGGAGGAATAAAATGGATACAGCAAATGCAAAGATATATCATAATGACTCTGCCATTTTAGGTAAAAAGGGTGATTTAAAGAATAAAACTGTAGCAAAGAGAAGAAAAAAAACATCTATTGGTGATAAGATATTTACAGTTTGTAATACTATTTTCATGATTTTATTTGTGTTAATAACTTTATATCCTGTACTCAATACACTTGCTATTTCTTTTAATGATGGTACAGATGCTCTCAGGGGCGGAATATATCTTATTCCAAGAAAATTCACACTAAAAAACTATGTAACAGTAATGCAAAAGGATAATCTTATCACAGGTGCATACATTACTGTTTTAAGGACACTTATCGGAACATTTCTTTCACTTGCAACAAATGCTATCCTTGCATATATAGTAAGTAGAAAAGAATTTATTTTTAGAAAACAACTTTCTTTGTTTTGGGTTGTAACAATGTATGTAAATGGTGGTCTTATACCTACTTTCTTACTTTATAAGAACCTTCATCTGACAAATTCTTTTTGGGTATATGTTATACCTGGAACAATCAGTGCATTTAATATGCTTGTAATCAGAACTTACATGAATGGAATTTCTGAGAGCTTAACAGAGGCAGCACAGCTTGATGGAGCGGGATATACAACAATTTTCCTTAAGGTAATATCTCCACTTTGTAAACCGGTATATGCAACAATTGCCCTTTTTGTGGCAGTATATCAGTGGAACTCATGGTTTGATGCAATGCTTTATAACAGAATGAGTGATAATCTTACGACTTTGCAATATGAACTTATGAAGCTGCTTTCTTCAGTAACAAATCAGGGTACATCAGCTGAAGCTATGAAAAATGCCATGGGAACAGTTACTCCTACTTCAGTAAGAGCTGCAGCTACAATAATTACAATGCTTCCTATTATTTGTATTTATCCGTTCCTTCAGAACTATTTTGTTGCAGGTCTTACACTTGGTGGCGTAAAGGAGTAATCTATATGAAATATAGAAATGTATTTGCAGAATGTGGATATGATCAGGAAGAGATAAATCAAAGAGTAAAAGATACATTTTATGAAATTTTCTATGGCGAAGAGAAATTTGTATATTTTAATGAAGATAAAAGCCTGGGATATATAGTTGATACTGGAAATATAGATGTTCGCACTGAGGGAATGTCTTATGCAATGATGATGTGTGTTCAGATGGACAAAAAACAGGAGTTTGATGCTATTTGGAACTGGGCAAGGAAGTATATGTATCTCGAAGATGGTGAAAATAAAGGGTATTTTGCCTGGTCTGTTTCACCAGATGGAAAAAAGAATGCATATGGTCCTGCGCCTGATGGTGAAGAATTTATGGCAATGGCATTGTTATTTGCTTCTCATAGATGGGGAGATGGAATAGATACATATAATTATTCTGACTGGGCAAGTAAGATTCTCAAAGCTGTTGTACATAAAGGTGAAGATGGTGTTGGAAGAGCAATGTGGGATTCTGACAATTATCTAATCAGATTTATTCCTGACAGAGACTTTTCTGATCCTTCATATCATTTACCACATTTTTATGAACTGTTTTCAAAATGGGGAAATCCGGAAGATTCATTATTCTGGAAAAAGGCTGCAACAGAAAGCAGAGAGTTTCTAACAAAGGCATGCGATAAGAATACGGGACTTAGCGCAGAATACAGTTATTTTGATGGAACACCTTACCCGCTTGAACAGGATATATTCGGGAGACATGACTGGTTTTATTCTGATGCATATAGA
>JAILEJ010000087.1 GCA_024688095.1 Butyrivibrio sp. | reverse complement strand
TTGTAAGAGTTGCTTCTCTATTTTCAAATTTTGAAAAAACCTTCATATAAAAATTGATCCTAAATTTGTTATAAATTTCATTTAGCGTTTCGTTTAACATATACTTTGCCTCTTTCAATACCAATATTAAAAAACTTATTTTAATTCCAAATAAATACTATACTTGGAGACAGTCAAAATTTCAAATAAAAAATATTTAAATTTGTTTTAATTATATCAGCTTTTTTATTTAAGTGAAAGAGGTTTAGATTTTAAATAATTTTATTTGAAAAAAGTGATATACTGCGTGCCATATTAGCTTTTTGTATTAAGCATCAGTAACTGCAAACATGAGTTCCGCTGAAACAGCAAGCTTGCCATCGACTTTTGCAACCGCTTTTCCCATTCCAACAGGTCCATCCTGTCTTGTGAGTTCACAGCTAAGTTCGATAACATCACCAGGAACGATCTGTCTTTTAAATCTGGCTTTGTTGATTCCTGCAAATAGAGCAATTTTATGTCTGTTTTCAGGAACAGAAAGAATAGCAACAGCACCTGTTTGGGCAAGAGCTTCCAATATGAGAACTCCTGGCATTACCGGATGTCCAGGAAAATGACCTGTAAAAAACTGTTCATTCATACTTACACATTTTCTTCCAATTGCCCATTTTCCAGGTTCGTAGTCTTCAATTCTGTCTACTAGAGCAAAGGGATATCTGTGTGGAAGTATTTCTGCTATCTCTGATGCATTTAATGTATTTGGATTTTCTCTGATTTCCATATTAATCTCTTTCTTATATTTATAGTCAGAGCATTTTAATAATGCTCTGACCATGTTTTATTATTCAGAATATTTCTTAAAGATAAGGCATGCGTTGTGACCGCCAAAACCAAGACTGTTACTTAATACATAGTTTAGATCACTGTTTCTGCCTTCGTTAGGAACAATATCAAGATCACATTCAGGATCTGGAGTCTTGTAGTTGATTGTTGCGGGGATGAAACCATCTTTTAATGCCATGACTGAGAATACAGCTTCGACACCGCCTGCTCCGCCAAGCATATGTCCTGTCATAGACTTTGTACTTGATACAGCAAGTTCTTTTGCATGATCGCCAAATACTGACTTAATAGCTGAAGTTTCTCCGGCATCATTAAGATGAGTAGATGTACCATGAGCATTGATGTAATCAATATCAGAAGGTTCAATTCCAGCATCTTTAATTGCAAGCTTCATGCACTTAGCACCACCTTCACCATTTGGGGATGGAGCAGTAATGTGATATGCATCGCAGTTTGAACCATATCCTACTATTTCAGCATAAATCTTAGCGCCTCTTTCAAGAGCGTGATCAAGAGATTCAAGAACAAGGATACCACTTCCTTCACCCATTACAAATCCGCTTCTTTCAGCATCAAAAGGAATGCTTGCTCTGTTTGGATCTGTTTCTGTGCAAAGGGCTTTCATGCTTGTAAATCCACCAATTCCGAGAGGAGTAATACTTGCTTCTGTACCTCCGCAAACCATTATTTCTTCATAACCATCTCTGATTCTGTGGAAAGCATCACCAATTGCATTACTTCCACCAGCGCATGCTGTAACAGGGCATGTACAGATTCCCTGAAGATTATGAGAAATTGCAACTCTTGCTGCAGCCATATTTGAAATAGACATTGGAATGAAGAATGGACTTACTTTATCAAATCCCTTTTCAATTCCTTTTGAATGCTCGTTCTCGATTGTATCAAGTCCGCCGATACCACTGGATATAATAACACCAGCTATTTCGGAATCAGATTCTTTTACTTTTACATCGATGGCAAGACCTTCTCCTTCATAGCCTTCAAGAAGACCACTGTCAATAAGTGCCTCCTCAGCAGCATAAAGAGCAAACTGTGTAAATCTTGACATATGCCTTGCTTCTCTTTTGTTGAGTCTCTTTGTAAGATCGAAATTTTTAACTTCTCCAGCAAGACTAACAGTATGATTACTTGTATCAAATAAAGTGATTGGTGCAATTCCGCAAACACCGTTTTTAATATTTTCCCAACTTTCTTTTAGATCATTACCAGTTGGATTTACAGTACCAAGTCCGGTAACAACAACACGTCTTTTATCCATTAGATAACCTCATTTCTAAAGCTTTTTATGCTCCCATTCCACCATCTACACCAATAACCTGACCGGTTATATATGCGCTTTCATCTTTAGCAAGGAAAGCAACTACATTTGCAACTTCATCAGGATTTCCTGCACGCTTTGCTGGGATAGTATTAAGAACTGCATCCTTTGCACTGTCACTCATAGCTTCTGTCATATCAGTTGCAATAAATCCAGGTGCAACAGCATTAGCTGTAACATTTCTTGAAGCTAGTTCTTTTGCAATTGATTTGGTAAGTCCAATAACACCAGCTTTACTTGCTGAATAGTTAACCTGTCCGGCATTTCCATGTACGCCCACTACGCTGGATAAGTTGATGATACGTCCA
>JAILEJ010000071.1 GCA_024688095.1 Butyrivibrio sp. | reverse complement strand
GCAGGCTTTAATACGGCAGATATGGCAAGCCTTTCAGATATCGGGATAATCGTAACTATTTTACTTATGCTTGTTGGAGGTTCTCCCGGATCTACTGCAGGAGGTATTAAGACAACTACACTGGCAGTTCTTTTTGCAAATATAATTGCTGTTTTTCGTAAAAGGCAAAATGCCAATTACTTTGGAAGACGCGTAGATGATTCTATTATAAAAAATGCATCAGCAATACTAATGTTATATACGACTCTTGCCGTCATGTCGGCACTTGTTATCAGCCAGATAGATGGAATACCAATAAAGGAAAGTGTTTTTGAAACATTCTCTGCAATTGGTACGGTAGGTCTTTCTCTTGGAATTACAACACAGTTGTCACAGGTATCTCATATTATACTTGTTTTACTTATGTTCTGGGGAAGAGTAGGAGGACTGACTATTATATATGCAGCCTTCTCACATAAGGATACAACAGCATCTAAATATCCATTGGAAAGCATAATGATAGGGTAAGGAGATTATTATATATGAAATCAGTTTTGCTTATTGGATTAGGAAATTTTGGAATGTTGATTGCCAGACAGATTCATGAAATGGGGCATCAGGTTATGGCAATTGACATAAATGAGGAAAGGGTAAATGAAACACTTCCGTATGTTACAAATGCCCTTATTGGTGACAGTACGAATAAAAGCTTTCTGGAGTCTCTTGGAATTAATAATTTTGATGTATGCATAGAGACAATTGGAAATGATTTTCAAAGTTCGTTAGAAACGACATCTCTTTTGAAAGAGCTTGGAGGGAAGCTGGTCGTATCAAGAGCAAACAGAGAAGTTCAGGCTAAGTTTCTCTTAAGAAATGGAGCGGATGAAGTTGTTAATCCGGAAAAGCAGATTGCTAAGTGGACTGCAATACGTTATACATCAGATCACATTCTGGATTATATAAAGCTGGATGACAGTCATGCCATATTTGAGGTTAAGCTTCCAAAGGAATGGATTGGAAGAAGCGTCAGACAAATAGATATAAGACAAAAATATGGAATAAATATTATGGCAATTAAAGAAAGTGGTAATATGAATTTGTCTTTTTCTCCGGATGATATACTTGGGGAAAACGAAACCCTTCTTGTACTTGGAGAACATAAGGCAATTCAGAAATGTTTTCATATATAGAAAAGGGGTGATTTCTATGACGGATATTCTACTGGCTCTAAGTATGATAGTATTCTTTATTATAGGTTATTTTGTTATGAAGAATATTGATTGTTTTATTTGTGAGAATGAAAAGAACATCAGAAATGTTGATAGAAATCGTTACGAGGTAAAAAAGGTTCTAAAAAAATGCAGTGGGGAGGCCATATTAATTGATAAATTCAGGAAGTGATAAGGCTGGCGGTTCCAAAGAACATGTACTTGTGTGTTTGTCATCTTCTCCTACAAACCGTAGGATTATTTATGAAGCTTCGGAGCTGGCAAAAGCGTTTAATGCAGATTTTACAGCATTATATGTAAATAATGCGCAGGAGGATGCACTGCCATATGAAGAAGAAATCAGGCTTCAGAACAATATAAGATATGCTGAGGATAACGGGGCAACAATTACTACGGTAATAGGTGAAAATATCTCTTTTCAAATAGCTGAATTTGCACGTATATCAGGAGTTACCAAAATTGTTATCGGAAGAAGTAACACCAGCAGATATCATTTTTGGCAGTGGCAGACTGTAACAGATCAGCTTATTTCAATTGCCGGAGATATTGATATTTATATTATTCCAGATTCAAAAACTGAAATAAAGACAGGTCATAACTGGAAATTTGCAGAGCAGATAATTCCTACATGGAAGGATCTGCTCATTACTGCGCTCTTGCTTATTGGAATGACAGGACTTGGTATTTGTTTTAGTAATCTCGGATTTACGGAATCTAATATTATAACTGTTTACATTCTTGGAGTACTGATCAGTTCCATTTTGACAAGGAGTCACTTGTGCAGTCTTATAAGTTCTTTTTGCAGTGTTCTCTTATTCAACTATTTTTTTACCGAACCAAGACTTACTTTTCATGCCTATGAACCGGGATATTCCGTTACCTTTTTTATAATGCTTATAGCGGCGCTTCTTACAGGATCACTTGCCTACAGGCTAAAAGATAATGCGGGAGAATCGGCGCGTGCTGCATTTAGAACAAAGGTATTATTTGATACCAATCAGCTTCTTCAAAAGAGCAGAACAGTGGATGAGGTATTAAGTGTTACGGCTAATCAGGTTATTTTGCTTCTTAATTGTGATGTAATAATATATCCTGTAAATGGGGACAGACTTGAAAATGGCTATATGTATTCCAAAGATAATGATAACTGCAAGGAAATATCATTGGAGGAGTCAGAAACTGAGGTGTTAAACTGGGTTCTTAAGAATAAAAAAAGAGCCGGAGCAAATACAAAGGTCTTTTCCAAGGCAAAAAATCTGTATCTTGCTATTAGAATTAATGGAACCATTTATGGAATTATGGGAATTGTTGTAGATAGAATATTCAGCTCTTTTGAATATAGTATTATAGTTTCAATATTAGGAGAATGTGCGCTCGCTCTGGAAAACATAAAAAATGAAAAGGCCAAGGAAGAAGCAGCTCTTATTGCACAAAATGAAAAATTAAGAGCAAATCTTTTAAGAACAATATCGCATGACCTAAGAACACCGCTTACGTCTATTTCGGGAAATGCAAGTAATTTACTTTATCATTATGCTGTACTTGATGATGATACAAGAGAGCAGATTTTTTCAGATATATATGATGAATCTGAATGGCTGATAAGGCTTGTTGAAAATCTCCTGTCAGTAACAAGAATTGAAAATGGTGAAATGCAGATTACAAAGACACCAGAGGTCCTTGATGACGTTATAGATGAGGCAATGAAACATATTGACAGAAATAAGACTGAGCACAGCATTACAGTAAAGAAGCCTGTTGATATTGTAATTGCGGAAATGGATGCAAAGCTGATCATTCAGGTTATTATAAATATTGTAAATAATGCAATTAAATATACACAGAAGGACTCGGAGATTATTATTGAATATGGTTCATCTGATAAAGATGTTATAATTAGTATCTCAGATAATGGCCCCGGTATGGATGATCAGGTCAAGGCACATGCATTTGATATGTTTTATACAGGAAGTAATATGGTTGCAGATAGCAAAAAAAGTATGGGACTTGGACTTGCGCTTTGTAAATCTGTTGTGGAGGCTCATGGAGGAAGGATAGAAATAAAAAACAATAATCCTTCCGGATGCATTTTTACCTTTAATTTAAAAAAAGGAGATGTAATACTGGATGAATAAATTTCAGGTACTTGTTGTTGAGGATGATCCTCCTATAAGAAAACTTATAGCAACAACATTAAAGACACATGATTATAAATATCTTCTTGCGCAAAACGGAGAGGAAGCGCTTATGCAGGCATCTACCTATTGTCCTGACGTGGTATTTCTTGATTTGGGATTGCCGGATCTTGACGGAGTTGAAGTAATAAAAAGGATA